>SLPT01000184.1 GCA_007131845.1 Desulfobacteraceae bacterium
ATACCAGGCGCGCCGGTTTTCTGCAAACCGTTTCAGTCGTTTTTTCGCTACCGGATTCCGGATGATGCCCATACGATGCCAAATCCCTATTGACGCACGCGTAAAAAGTCGTGATCCGACGGCTTTGTAAAAAGTCCAGGATCAAGGCTTGCGCTTTCGGAAGAATGCAGCGTACTTAGCTTACGTGTATGTCTGCAAGGCGTAAGCCGCAAATTCCTCAGGATTGCGCACAGGCGCAGATATTGGATTTTTTACGAAGCCGTCCCTATTGACGCTGGAAATTGATCCGCGGATCTATCAGTACGTAGCACAGATCCGATAAAATGTTGCCAAGAAGCCCCAGAATCGAGGTAAGTGCCAGGATGCCCATGAAAACGGGATAATCCCGGCCTACAATGGCCTCGAGACTCAAGCGGCCCATGCCCGGAATTTCAAATACCTGCTCGATGATCACCGACCCGGCGAACATGACCGTAAGAATGGCCCCGATGCCGGTAACGATGGGAATGAGGGAATTCCGGACCGCATGCCCCCAAATGGCGCGCCGGTAGGATCCTCCCTTGGCAAGGACGGTCCGGACATAGTCCTTGCCGATCTGCTCGATGAGCGAATTTTTCATCAGCAGCGTGAGAATGGCGAAGTTGCCGATCACATAGCACAGCACCGGAAGAAACATGTGCATGAAAATATCGTGAATTTTGCCCCACAGCGAAAGCTGTCCAAAAGCGTCGGAGTGAAACCCGGCGGTGGGGAATATATCCCACAGCCCTTCCACCGTACCACCGAAGAGCATTTTCAGGATCATCCCCAGGGCAAAAGGAGGAATGGCGTAGCCCACGAATACCACGACGCTTGAGACCAGGTCGAAAACCGTATTGTGGCGCAGGGCTTTCATAATCCCTAAGGGAATGCAGATCAGGTAGGATAAAAGCAACCCGGTTACACCGAAAACCAGAGACACGCGGAACCGGTCGCTGATGAGTTCCCATGCGGTCCGGTCGGGATACCGGTAGGAGTTCATCCGCATGCCGATCCGGTCATCGATAAGCCATGTCTTGTAGCGCAGGTAAACGGGCTGATCGAAACCGTAATAGGAAACGATTTCGGCGCGCTGACGTTCCGTGATGGTTTCCGCACTGCCCCGGGTGCCCCGGTGCTCCGCCTCGCCGATACCCCGCATGTTCATGATGGCCTGTTCCACGGGGCCGCCGGGAACGAACTGGATCATGGTGAAGCAGAGTATGGTGATTCCGATAAAGGTTGGAAAAACCAGTAAAATCCGCTTTATGAAGTAATCGAAACGTTCCATCGGTCAATCATATCCGGATAGGGTCTCCGAAAAAGTTCCGGTATCCGACAGACGGAAGCCTCGCCGGGGTCCGGGATTCCATGGAGCTTTCATTGTTACCGGTTCATCGGCTGGTTTTCAAGAGATTTTCTTTTGATGCACTCGTAAAAAGTCGCGGCCTGACGGCTTTGTAAAAAGTCCAAGATCAAGGCTTGCGCAACTTCGAAGAATGCAGCGTACTTGGCGTACGTGAACTTCTGAGAAATTGCGCGTAACGCAGATATTGGACTTTTTACGAAGCCGTCAAATTTTAATCCTCAAAATACGCCGAGCATTCCTGCGGTTAAAATTTTCACCGTCCTTGACCTTGACGAAAAATCCTGGTTTTCGTTCGGCCACTAGTTAGGGAAGTCGAGACTATTTAACAGTTCAACAGCCCTGGATTCGTTCAGAAAAAGCTGCCAAGGCGAAGTCGAAGTGCTTCGAATCGCCGTTCGACGTCACTTGCAAGATCGGAAACCAGCCCGGCGGCATCCGGAATGTCTTCAATCAGACCGGCACCCTGGCCGCAGCAGATTTCGGAGTCGTCGGATCTGCCAAGAAGTTGGGAATGATACTGGGAATGGTTTGCAAGGTAATCGGCCATGGTCTCCGGTGATGCCCCGGATTGGTGGAGTTTCATGTAGTCATCGGTAAACCGGTTTCTGATGTCCCGGGCGATCATTTTTCCTTTGGGAATGGATACGGTGCAGGCATCTTTTCCTGCCACCACGGCCGCCTTGACGCTTTCATGGCTTTCGGCCTGGCGTGTGGCCATGAAACGCGTTCCCATGTAAACTCCGTCGGCGCCCAGGGCCAGGGCAGCGATGACCCCGCGCGCATCGGCAATGCCGCCGCCGGTGACAACGGGAATATCCACCGCGTCGGCAACCATTGGGGTCAGCGAAAAGGTGGTCAGTTCGGTCAGCCCCTTGTGCCCCCCAGCTTCGAATCCTTCGCAGATCACGGCGTCCACGCCGGCATCTTTGGCCTTCACGGCGTGCTCCGCGGTTGAGACGGCATGCAGCACGATGGTTCCGGCGTTTTTGAGCACCCCGGTATACACCCGCGGACTTCCCACCGAGACCACTGCAACGGGAACGTGTTCTTCAACTACCACATCCACTATTTTCTTCGAGTACTTGGTATCCTCCCCGAATCCGACGACGATGTTGACCGCGAACGGTGCATCCGTAAGGCGCCGGATGGTACGGATCCGCTCCCGGATCCGCTCTCCGGTGAGTTCGACGTCATGGGTGATGTCGTCCGAACCGGCGTTGGGTCCCAGGGTTCCCAGCCCGCCGGCGCCTGAAACGGCCGCAACCAGCGCCGGGCCGGAAACCCAGTTCATGGGCGCCTGGATTACGGGATACCGGATGTTCAGCAGTTTGCAGAGGCGGTTTTTTTCCATGGTCTTCTCCCCCGGCCGTACGCGGCTCACGTATCGGGCATGCGCCGGTTTCCGGCCGTCATAGCCATCCGAAGCGCTTGGTTTCCTGATTTCTGACGATCAAAAGGGGTATTTTTTTTTCCATGTGATAGAGATTTTCGGCCATGTTGCCGAGCAGCGACGTGGCGGTTCCGGGGTCACCGGCCGCTCCGACGACCAGGAAGTCCGCATTTTCAGTAACGGCAGCTTCATACACGCCATCCGCCTGGTTCTCGGAAGGACCGAGTTCCTTGTAATGGCAGGGGATGATATCGGGGGTAAGGTCGAAGCGTTCAAGAAACTTCCCGTATTGCTTTCGGGAGCGCTCTTGCTCCATGGCGGCGCTGCTCAGGGTGGTGGCGGGAAAATAGGACCGGGTTGTGTCGTAGAGAAAGTAGGAAGCCATTTCAGCACCGGTTTTTGCAGCCAGATCCAGGGCTTTCCGGAACGCTTCTTCCGAATGATCCGAGCAGTCGATGGCGCAAAGGATTTTATTGATTGCCGACGTTGCTGTCTCAGGGACGAACAGGGTGTCGCTGCCGGCTTTGGCCGATATTTTGTGGCCGTAGCGGGCCTCCCGGTTCGCCCCGTATTTCTGGCCGATCAGTACGATGTCGGTTTCGGTTTCATTGATAAACTCGACGATGGCGTTGGATGCGTCCTCTGTTTCGGCGCGGGTTTCGATGGCAAAGGGAACCGTTGTGTTGAAATGGTTTTCCACTTCCTCCCGGATTCTGTCCTGAATGGCCCGGTAAAGGGTTTCTCCATCGGGCAGTTCCCGTCCGCCCTTATCGGGAAGGTTGTATTCCTGGATCACGTGCAGAAAAAAGACTTTTTCGGCCTCCGCGATTCCAGAGAAAAAAGCACTGTATTCTGCCATTATCGGATCGATATATGTCAGATCCAGCAGTGTCGTAATGTTTCGGATTCTTTTCATGGCGTTTTTTTCTGCCGAAGCAGATCCTTGACGATATCCTGGTAGGTTTCCCGTTCGATTTCCTTTTTGCGGAGCTCTTCTTTTTCATATTCATTTTCCAGCCCTTGCTTCAGGCTGTATCCCATAATAATCAGTATGACCGCAAAAGGCAAACCCGTTATGATGGCCGCCGTCTGCAGCGCGGTAAGCCCGCCGCCCACCAGGAGCACGGCTGCGGTCACGCCCTGGATCACCGCCCAGAAGATGCGCTGGGTCACGGGAGAGGTCAGCTTGCCGCCGGAAGCAAAAGCGTCGACCACCAGGGACCCGGAGTCCGAGGACGTGATGAAAAAGCTGATGACCAGCAAAATGGCTGCAAAATTGGCCGCAAGGGCAAAAGGAAACGCGTCGATCAGTTCGTATATGGAAATGGCGATATCCTCCTTTACGGGCCCGGCAATATCGGCGATCCCTTTGAGTTCCAGCAATATGGCCGAACCGCCGAACGCGGTGATCCAGAGAAATGTCAGCAGGGTCGGAATAATCAGCACGCTCAGGACGAACTCGCGGATGGTGCGTCCCTTGGATATCCGGGCGATGAACATCCCGACGAAAGGGGACCAGGAGATCCACCATGCCCAGTAGAAAAGCGTCCAGGCATTCTGCCAGTCGGTCTCCGAGTAGCTTTCCGTCCAGAAGCTCATTTCGAAGAATCCATCCAGGTAGGCCCCGATGTTCTGTACGTAGGCGCCCAGAATGAAGACGGTGGGCCCGAAAATCAGCAAAAACGCCAGAAGGATGGCCCCGAGGTTCAGGTTGAGTTCGGAAAGCCGCTTGACGCCCCGGTTCAGGCCGGATACCACCGAGATGGACACCATGAAGGTAATGACGCCGATCAGCAGCACCTGCATGTTCGTGGAGACGGGCATCCCGAAAAGGTGCCCCAGGCCGGCATTCACCTGCTGAACGCCCAGCCCCAGGGATGTGGCCAGGCCGAACAGGGTGGCCAGAACGGCCAGCACATCAATGGCGTCCCCCCATGCACCATGTACCTTTTCGCCCAATAGCGGGTAAAACACGGAGCGGATGGCCAGGGGAAGCTTCCTGTTGAAGGAAAAAAACGCCAGCGCCAGGCCCACCATGGCATAAATACCCCACGGGTGAAGCCCCCAGTGAAGGAAGGTGGTTTTCATGGCCACCCCGGCGGCACCGATCGTGGAAGCCTCTCCGAAGGGAGGGTCCGTAAAATGGAAAATCGGTTCGGCAACACTCCAAAAGAGGATACCGATGCCCATGCCTGCCGAAAACAGCATTGCAAACCAGGAGATGCGCGAAAATTCGGGCACTGCATTTTTTCCGCCCAACCGGATCGTTCCGAACCTGCTGAATGCGAGGTAGAGTATCAAAAAAAGGTAGACGTTGACGGAGATGACAAGAAACCAGCCGAAATAGTTAGATATCCACTCCTGTATGGCCCCAAATACCTCTTGCATGGGCTCACCCACCGCCAGCGTGATGGCGATAAAGGCGATGGCAAGGACAGCAGCAGGCCAGAATACCGGCGGGTGGATGTCGAAAAAGCGTTTTTCTGCTTTCGGATCTTCGGGATTGTTCGGTTTTTTCGTCATATCCTTACGTCGTGCTTCTCCGGTCTGCGCGTTTCCGGTTGATTCCGGCCTGCGGGTCTTTTTCTGCCGAAGGCGGAGGTGCAGGAAGTCAGAAATAATCGCTCAAACCAACTGCAATGTCAAGAATAAGCCTGAAGGGTGCCAGGGCGCAAGGCAGTGGCGATATGGGCACTACATAATCGAAAGCAGCGATTGCCACCGATCGAACTCGGTTTCCGCGGGCATCCCTTTTTCTTTGAGAATCGATGCGATTTTGGGGTCGTTGAATCGCAGGTAGGGGTTGACGCGGATTTCCTCGGCCATGCTGTAGTGCAGGTTATTCGGGTCGTATCGTTTCAGATAGGCATCGATATAAGGATTATCCGGTTCGAGGTTTCTTACGAATTCCATGTATTCCGTTACATAGTCGTGCCCGGCATAGATGGTCGTCGTTTCGGGCAGCTCTAAAAGGGTTTTGACGGATTGCAGGAATCCGCCATGATCGCCGGTGAAACATCGTCCGACCTTTCCGTAAAGCAGGGTGTCCCCGGAAACCAGGATATCATCGAAATGGAAGCACACGGAATCCGCCGAGTGCCCGGGCGTGTGGATCACATCGATTTTTTCGCCGCCTATCCATAGTACACGCTTGGCCATGAGGGCGTCGAACCCGATGAATTGCGCACCGGTGCGTTTCATAAGCGCCTGGTTGCCCACGGTATGATCCGGGTGGGAATGGGTGTTGACCACGCATTCCAGTATGAGATCGTTTTGTGCGAGCCAGGAAATCATCTCGTCGGCTGCACCGCCGTCGATGGCTGCGGCCCTGTCATTGTGAAAGACTATGTATCCAAGGTTGTCCTTTGCATAGGAAAACTGTTTGATTTCGGGCATGTAACTCCTTTCTGCGCCGCCGGATCGCGACTTTTTCCGGGCTTAAAAGCGATTGCATCCTGCGTGAAAAAACAACCGGCCAGGGGGTTGAAAAACTTTTACGTATTGACCGTATTCTGCTACAAACGGTTTTAGTCGTCAATATAACCTTTGTTTCCGGTTTTGCCAAAAAGGATGGTTTTGTAAGCAGGACGATCATGCCCTTTATTCTCCCGGATCTGCACATCGAAATGCCCGGGTGGGTCGCTTCGTTTCTGGCCCGATACCCGGAACCGATCGATACGCCCCGGAAACGGATGGAAGTCGCAATCGGGCTCTCCCTGGAAAATGTCAAAAGAACAAATGCTTCCGGGCAGCCGGGCGGTCCTTTCGGGGCGGTGGTTTTCGACGAAGACGGACGCCTGGTGGCTCCGGGGGTCAACCGGGTGATGGCTGAAAACAACTCGGTCCTCCATGCGGAAATCGTCGCCCTCATGCTGGCCCAGAAAAAACTGGGAACGTTTGATTTGAGTTTCGGGGGAACGCGGGCTCTGGCGTTGTACACCAGTACCGAGCCGTGCGCCATGTGCTTCGGTGCCGTTTGCTGGTCCGGGATTGGGCACCTCGTCTGCGGGGCGGCCACCCGGGATGCCGAAGCCGTGGGGTTCGACGAGGGGCCCCGGCATCCGGACTGGATCCGGGAATTTGAAGCCCGCGGCATCCGGGTTACTACAGGCCTCTGCCGAAAGGAGGCAACGGCGGTGCTCCGCACCTATGTTGCCGACGGGGGTGTAATATACAATGCGGGTGGTCCATCGAACAACCGCGGATGATGGCCGCGGCCTTCGGCTGCCAATAGACGGGGCCGGGGGATAGCAACGGGCGCTTTGCTCAGATGGAAGCGATTTCTTCCATCACGGTGATTTCAGGCTGGCCCGCCGCAAAGCCCATGGCTTCTTCCATGAATGTTTTAAAATGCGGCGTGGCACCGTGGGCCTTGAGCGCATCCATATCCCGGTAGCGCTCCATGAATACAAGGGTATCGGGGTCTTTCCGGTTTATGTTCGCGGTGTAGTACAGGGTTCCTTCCTCACTGGATACGCCTTCCATCAGCTTTTTTACGGAGGCGACGGCTTCGTCTTTTTTGTCCGCCTGGAGCGGTATTTTTGCAATAACGGAGATCATTTAAAAAAACCTTTTTCTTTTGGGGGTTCTTAATAAGGGTTTCAGTAGGTTTTGACTGAAAGCAGGCTCTCCGCCCGCCGTTTTTCGTACAGAATATCGGATAAAAAGGAATTGTACAATTGAAAAAGAAGCCTTTGCGGCGGTTTTTATATGCTTTTCAGAGCCTCTTCTGGATTTCGCTGCTGATTGCGACGATCTGCGGGGTCCGGATGACACCGGCATACGCGGATAGCAGGGATGCCGTCGTTACGGAGGAAGATGGCCAAAAAAACTTGCTTGTCATACCGTTTCCCATCTACACCCCGGAAACCCGGGCCGCCATGACCCTGACCGGCATGTATCATTTCCGGGATTCAGATGCCGGCCGCCCCGCCATGCTCATGGCGTTTCTGGCCTATTCCCAGCAAAACCAGTTCAGACTCGCCGCAAACGGACGTTCCTGGTTAGCTGATGAACGACTGCATGTTTCCGGCGGCGTCGGGTTTTCCGATTGGCCGGACAAATTCTATGGTATCGGTGTGGATAATACGGAGGATGACGAAGAAAAATATACCCTCCGGGACCTCAGCTTACGGTTCGCCCTGCAGCACCGGATCACGCAGCATTGGAAAGCAGGCGGCGGCTTGCATTTCCGGCGCTGGGACATCTCGGACACCGTGGCCGGTGGGTTGCTGGAAACAGGGGCTATTCCCGGGGCGGAAGGAGGCTATGTTTTCGGTATTGGTCCCGTGGCAACCTGCGACAGCCGCGATGACGTCTTTTTTCCCCGCGGGGGTGGCTACGTGCGCCTTTCCGCAAAATTTTTTCCGGACGTTTTGTCTGATTATCGTTTCAGGCGATTCCGGGCGGATTTCCGGCAGTATTTGCCGGTGGGAGATTATGGCGTGATGGCTCTCCGGCAGTACACGAGCCTTGTGCGCGGAGATACGCCATTCATGTACCTGTCGAAAATCGGGGATATGGGTGAATCCAGTATCGGCAGGGGCTACTATTCCGGGCTTTTTCGCGGACGTGATCTCGGTGCGGTGCAGGCCGAGTACCGCACCCGGATCTGGGGCAGGGTGGGGGGCGCCCTGTTTGCGGAAGCGGCCGTGATCGGTCATGATCTTTTTCGGGGGGATGATCTTTCGGTGAAGCCATCCGGCGGAGCGGGGCTCCGCTACCGGATCGGCGGCAGAGAAACGGTCAACCTCCGGCTGGATGTCGCTGTGGGAAAAGATTCCACCGGGGTTTATTTCAACATTTTAGAATCCTTTTGAATGGTTTTTGGACAAGCCGTTGATGCACTCGTAAAAAGTCGCGATCCGACGGCTTTGTAAAAAGTTCAAGATCAAGGCTTGCGCAATTTCGAAGAATGCAGCGTACTTGGCGTACGTGAAATTCTGAGAAATTGCGCGTAACGCAGA
>SLPT01000037.1 GCA_007131845.1 Desulfobacteraceae bacterium
CTGCGGGCCCTGGGGGAGATCGCGGAGGATTCCTTTGTTTTTTTCATGCGCCGGCCGAATGGCGATGCATTTTTCGGCCGGTCGCCGGAGCGCCTTTTCCGCCTGGAAAACGGAACGCTGGCATCGGATGCCATTGCGGGAACGCGCCGCCGGAGTGATCATCCGGGTATCGACGACCGGCTCGGCTCTGAATTGATGGCCTCGCTGAAGGACGTGGAGGAACACCGCATCGTGGTGGACTACATCCGTGAGCACATGTCCCGGGTGTGCGAATCCGTGGATGTGGCCGCATCCCGTCATCCCCTGAAGCTTCGGCACTTGCAGCATATCATTACGCGCGTATCCGGTCCAATCGCAAATGGCGCGGATCCGCTGGCAACGATGGAACTCCTTCATCCCACGCCCGCCGTGGGCGGGGTGCCGCCGGATGCATCCATGGAGATGATCCGCCACCTGGAGCCCTTTGTACGGGGATGGTATGCCGCGCCCATTGGCTGGATGGCGCGCGATTCCGCTGAATTCGCCGTGGGAATCCGCTCCGCGCTGGCTTGCGGAAATACACTTCACCTGTTCGGGGGTGCGGGGATCGTATCCGGGTCCGACCCGGAAATGGAATGGCTGGAGACCGGCCACAAAATGGAAAATTTCACCCGGATCCTGGGGAAAACCGAGTAATGGCGGACAACCGGCTGCTGGGCCATCTCAATACCCTCTGGACGACGCTCATCGTTTCCACGCTTTTCAAAAGCGGAATCGATACCTATTTCGTTTCCCCGGGAAACCGGAACACGCCCGTCATGGCAGCACTCGGCGCGGTATCCGGCGTCCGTGTGCGCATGTGCATCGATGAGCGGGCAGGGGCCTACCGGGCCCTGGGCCATGGCAGGGCGGCCGGGGTTCCCGGAGTGCTGGTCTGCACGTCCGGCACCGCCGGGGCAAATTATTACCCGGCGATTATCGAGGCATACCGCGACGAAATTCCCGTCATCGCCTGGAGCGCGGACCGGCCTCCCGAACTGGTCGGAAGCGACGCCAACCAGACGATTTACCAGGAGGGGCTTTACGGGCGATATGTCCGGAAAAGCCTCAATCTGCCTTGTCCATCAACGGACTATCCCCTTCGGGCGCTGCTTGTGCGGATCCGCGAGCTGTCTTCAATACGAAACGGCCCGGTTCATATCAATCTGCCGTTCCGGGAGCCCCTGCTTCCGGTGGAAGAAGAATCCGGCGGTACAGCCAGCAGCCGCACGGAACAATTCCCGGACGGAGATGCAATCACGGCGCTTCTGGATGATCCCGTGCCGGTCGTGGCAAATTCCCCCATGCCGTCAACCGCTGCGGGCGATGCGTTCGTAACCCAATCTCCGCCTTCAACCGTTTTCACAACCCGGTTCGGGGATTTTTTGGATATCAACACGGCCGACAGCGCACTCATTCACCCGGCTATGCAGTGCACAGGCAGGGCCGAAAGGGGGATCGTCGTTGCCGGTCGGCTGAATCATGGAGAGGACCCCGCAGCGATTACCGGTTTTGCCCGCCGCATGGGCTGGCCCCTGTACTGCGATATCGCATCCGGACTCAAGGGTGCTTTTTCCGGCGGGGTGGAAATCCCTTTTTTCGATCATCCGGAAGTACCGGCAATCGTGAAGGAATATAATCCGGAAATCATCGTCCAGTTCGGCACCGGCCTGGTGTCCAAAAGCTATTACGAAACCCTTCTGAGCGATTCATTTCCGGATATACGTCTTTTGCAGATCACACCCCGGGAGGGGATTCGGGATCCGGCCAACCGGGTGGACTGCAAGCTCACCATGACGGCGCAGCAGGGCGTGGTCGTTCTTGAAAATACAGTCTTGCCCCGGGAAAATAAACAGCCGGATTCATCCGGGTTTGAGAAAGCCACGGTACAAGACGGAAAAAAGCGTCTGTCACGGATGGCCGGGCAGTTGGATGCCCTCGTCAAGGCGATCCGCCGAAACACCCCAAAAGACGCTCTTTCCCACCCGGTGATCGCGGATATCTTTTGCGAGCTGCTTCCCGGCAACGAGGCACTGTTTACAGGCAATTCACTGGTGATCCGTGCATTCGACCAGGCGGTGCCCGCTTCAGGCAAGGCCATGCGCGTGGTTTCCAACCGGGGGGTAAGCGGTATCGAGGGCAATCTCGCCACCGCCGTCGGCTATGCGGAAAAAGACGGAAAGCGGATTACGGCGGTCCTGGGAGACTTGTCCCTGCTGCATGATCTCAACTCCCTGATGCTGGTGCAGGGCGCTGATGTGCCGGTGGTTGCGGCAGTAATCAACAACAGCGGGGGGCGAATATTCGAGCGGCTTCCGGTGGCAAGGTTTTCAGGCATTCCCGGCGAATGGGTGACTACACCCCATGAATTGGGCTTTGAATCGTCCGCCCGCCAGTTCGGCCTTCCGTACTGGCATGCTGAAACACCGGATGAACTGCGCCGCGCCTACGAAGCGATTTTAAAGGAAAACCGCAGCGCGCTTCTGGAAATCAGGTTATCCCCGGAGGCGGACCTCGAGGTGTTTCACCGCCGGAGAAATGTACGGATATATCCGTGATTCTTGTACCTGCCAGATGCGGGTCAGGTCTGTGTTAATCCGTGTGATCCGTGGGCAACAATATGTTTGACGGCTTCGTAAAAAGTCCAATATCTGCGTTACGCGCGATTTCTCAGAATTTCACGTACGCCAAGTACGCTACATTCTTCGAAATCGCGCAAGCCTTGATCTTGAACTTTTTACAAAGCCGTCGGATCGCGACTTTTTACGAGATCTTCATGTTTGAAAAGCGAAGGTAATAGCCCACAGATCACGCGGATTGACACAGATGTAACTATTTCAGCAACGGAGAAGACGATGGTTTCGGAAGTATTTGATCCCGCCCGCTGGCGGGAAGTGGAAGGTTTTTCATTTACGGACATCACCTATCACCGTGCCGTGGACCAGGGGACCGTGCGGATTGCGTTCAACCGGCCGGAATCGAGAAATTCCTTTCGGCCCCACACGGTGGATGAGCTGTTCACGGCCCTGGATCATGCCCGGATAACCAGCGATGTGGGTGTTGTGCTGATCACCGGAAACGGCCCTTCCAGGAAGGATGGCGGATGGGCGTTTTGCTCCGGGGGAGACCAGCGAATCCGGGGAAGAGATGGGTACCAATATGAAGGCGAGACGGGAACACCCGACCCGGCACGGCTGGGACGGCTGCATATCCTGGAGGTTCAGCGCCTGATCCGGTTCATGCCCAAGGTGGTGGTGGCCGTGGTGCCCGGGTGGGCGGCCGGGGGCGGGCACAGCCTGCACGTTGTGTGCGATCTTACCATCGCCTCGGCCGAACATGGCCGGTTCAAGCAGACCGACCCGGACGTGGCATCCTTTGATTCGGGCTACGGTTCCGCATATCTCACGCGCATGGTGGGGCAGAAGCGCGCACGGGAGATTTTTTTCCTGGGGCTCGACTACACGGCGCAGGAAGCCTTTGAAATGGGGATGGTAAACCTCGTTGTGCCCCATGAGGATCTTGAGGAAAAAGCCCTGGAATGGGCCTCGATCATGAATTCCAAGTCGCCCACGGCCATGCGCATGCTCAAGTTCGGCTTCAATCTTCCCGATGACGGGCTGGTTGGCCAGCAGCTTTTCGCCGGGGAAGCCACCCGCCTGGCCTACGGCACGGACGAGGCGGAAGAGGGGCGGGCCGCGTTTCTGGAAAAAAGACCCCGGGACTTTACGAAATTCCCTTGGCATTATTGATGACAGGATGCATCATGTGGGCATCTTTCAATAACGATTCCAAAGGCATCACCGCGTGGCTCCTGGCGATCCGGCCAAGGACCCTGACGGCGGGAATGGCGCCCGTGATATTGGGTGCGGCTGCCGCAGCCGCTCACGGCGGGGTTTTCCGTCCCGGCGTGACAGCGCTGGCGCTTGCCTGCTGCTTGCTCCTCCAGGCGGGCACCAACCTGGCCAACGATTATTTCGATGCGGGAAGCGGCGTGGATGATGACAACCGGCTGGGGCCGGTGCGTGTGACCCATTCCGGACTGATTGATCCGGATCGTGTAAAACGGGGCTTTCTTTCATGCTTTGCCGCTGCCGCCGTGCTGGGCGTTCCCCTTGCAGTGATCGGCGGGTGGCCGATCCTGGTAATCGGGGTGCTGTCGATCCTTTTTGCCTATCTCTACACGGGCGGTCCGTATCCCCTGGCGTATCACGGGCTGGGGGAAGTCCTTGCCTTTGTTTTTTACGGCCTGGTGGCCACGGGCGGGGTATACTGGCTCAATACGCACGCCATGGACGCCGGCGCACTGGTTGCCGGTTCGGGCACGGGCTGCATCGCCGCGTTTCTCATGGGGATCAACAACCTTCGCGATATCCGCACGGACCGGCCGGCCGGGAAAATCACGCTTCCGGTTTTGCTGGGCGAGCCTGCGGCCCGTATCTTCGTTGCGGGACTCTGCCTGGTATCGGTACTGATTCCGGTGCTTCATGTTTCCATGTACCCGGACCAGCCGTGGGTTTTGCTTGCATCCGCCGGGGTTCTGCCGTTTGCCGCAAGGTTTTCGCGGGTTCTCAGTGCGCCTGTGGACGCCGGATTCAACACGATCCTGGCAGCGGCCGGCAAATACCTGTTCGTGTATGCGGTGCTGTTCAGTGCGGGAATGATTGCAGGGTGACAATCAAAGCGACCGGATGACTATATCCGGATGACTATTTATGGATGCGTTCGATATGGGTGAGTAAATGACTGTAACCGGTATCAGGGCATACGCCTTTTCCATACCCTTTGCCGCACCCGTGCGGGTGGGAAACCGGGTGCTTGAAGAGCGCAAAGGGCTTTTGATCCGCGTCGAAGACGGGTCCGGCCGTTTCGGATGGGGCGAGATTGCACCGCTTCCCGGGCTGGATGACGATACCCTGGAGGACTGCAAAGACGACCTGCGCAAACTGGCCGGGCGGATTCGAAAGGCCGGAGCTATCGATGCATCCTCTCAAGGGTCATTTCAGGCATCTGCTTGTGAAGCATTATCCGGAGCAACCCCCCCCGAAGAAATATCCCACGTCGGACCACAACCGGATGCTGAACAGATCGCCGCCCTGGATGCCGCACCGGATGCTGCCCCGGATGCGCCGTGGAGGGACGCGCGTTTCCGGCCGGCCGTTCAATTCGGCCTGGATTCCGCCGTGCTCGCGCTGGTGACCGGCGCCGGGCGAAATCCCGTGCACAAACCAGGGGACCCACTTGCTGCAACGATCAACGGCTTGTTTATCCCGGAACCCGACATGACAATCGTTCGCCGCCAGGCGAATCGGATTGTCGCATCCGGCGTTTCCACGGTGAAGGTCAAGATCGGCCGGATTCCGCTTGAAGCGGAATCCGCCGCGATCCGCTACCTCTACGGCCGCTGCGGGGGCAATGTCACCTTCCGGCTGGATGCCAACCGTTCATTCCATCCGGACAGGTACAGGGCGTATTACAGGCAGTTATCGGATCTGCCGGTGGAATACGTGGAAGAACCCCTCGAAAACGCCGATTTTCATAGCGCCGCAGCAGTAGGGTGGCCGCTGGCGGTGGACGAATCCCTTCCATCTTACTGGAACAAAAAGGCGGGGCGCCCCGAAAATCTGCCGGATGCGGTTTCGCGCATCATTGTCAAACCGGCCACACCGGTCGGTTTTTCAAACATGATGCGATTCTTTTCAGGCTCCCGGGCTGGTTCGTTGCTCCCCGTGCTTAGCTCCGCCTACAATACAGTCTATGGCATCAGCAGCCTTCTTTTGCATTTGAAACACGTTCCCGGCGCGGCGGCAATCGCGCACGGACTGGATACCGGCGCTTTTTTGCAATACGATCTCGTCGGCTCGCCGCCGGTAATCCAAAATGGACGCATTACCGCTCCGGACCATATTCTTTGGGAAAAAGACCAGCCGGATTCCGGCCTGACCGAAGAGGTGAGATTGTGAGCGCCGCGGATCCGTATCGGTTCATCAAAGACGACAAAATCGATATTGCAGAGGTTTTTGCGTCATATAACGATCGGCCTGCCGTCATTCTTCCGACAGGCATTGAATCAAACCAAAAGGTTTGGACCCGCTACACCTATGGGGATGTTTTTCGTGTCCTGCACGCGCTCGATTGTGCCCTGTGCAGCCGGGGGGTGCGGGCCGGCAGCCGGGTGGCTCTGTATGCGGACAATGGCCCGCTTCATTATTTTCTTTTTTTCCTGGCCTGGATCCGTGGCGATCTGTTTATGCCGCTTGACTTTCAATCGCCCGTGGACCGGGTACTGTCCCCTGTCGATGCAGGATTCGGCATACCTTCCGGCATGCAAGTCGGGGGAGGTGCCTGCAAGGGTCAAGGTTCGTGCGCGTTTATTCTGCAAAAAAAGGATCAAGGCACCGATACGAGCGCGCCTGAGGTTTCAGCGGAATCCGCTGATCAGAGCAGGGGGGGGGATCTGGGCCGGGAAACGAAGCGTTTTTTGGATGCGGATGACCTTCTTCGGGAGGTTCACGAAATTCATAAAAAGGACGTGTGCAGCCCGGAGCCTTCCCGGTCGGCAATCCGTCCCGTCGCCATGGACCGGGAATGCTCCCTGGTATTTACATCCGGGTCCACCGGCCAGCCTTTAGGTGTTGTGCATACCGTGGGAAACCACGTATACAGCGCAGCAGGGGTCATATCCTTCTTTGAGCTCGAACCGGGAAACCGATGGCTGGTGAGCCTGCCGCTCAACCACGTGGGAGGGCTGTCGATTTTCACCCGCATGTTCCTGTCTGGCGGCGCTGTGGTGTTCCCGGAATCGCGGCGGGTCGTGGAATCGGCGCTTAAAGAAAATTGGGGCGATTGCGTTTCCCTTGTACCGACCCAGTTGATCCGGTTCATGGCGTCCGATCAAACTGTAAAGGCCCTTACGTCCATGCGGCTTGTGCTCCTGGGCGGGGCGGCGACCCCGGCATGGGCGATCACGCGCGCACTGGATCTGGGCATATCGGTTGTTCCCAGCTACGGCTCCTCGGAATCCTGTTCCCTGGTCACGGCTGTTGCACCCGGCTCCCCGCGGGCCGCATACAAAACCGCCGGAAAGGTGCTTCCTCACAGGGCGCTTTCCACCGATCCGACAGGCAGGATACGCTTATCCGGCGAAACCCGTTTTTCCTGTTATCTGGTCGGAAATCGCCGGATCCGGCCGTTCAAGAACGGATGGTTCACCACCTCCGATCTTGGAGCAGAAGATGAAAACGGCAACTGGCATATTCACGGCCGGGCGGATGAAATTTTCATATCGGGCGGTGAAAATATCAATCCTTTTGAAATTGAGCAGTCGATCTGCGCCATTGACGGAATCGATACCGCCGTGGTGGTGCCCGCACCCCATGAAGCGTTCGGGCTCGTGCCGTGGGCTTTTGTTGCCGGCTCTGCCATCCCGGATTCGGATGCCATTAAAACGCAGCTCAAAAAATCGCTGCCCGCTTACAAGATTCCCAAAACGATCCTTTTCATGGAACCCGGGGAGGCGGCAAAAGGGATCAAGGTCGACCGCGCATACCTCAAACAAAAGGCGGCGGACATGGCCGGGAAGGACTTTCGTTGAATACATGCCTGCATATCCGTTTTTACGGGCGGGATACCGGGGTTCCGCTGGTATTTTTGCACGGGTTCATGGGAAGCGCGGCGTCTTTTGAGACCCTGGCCGGCCTTCTGCCGGACGCCATCCGGCCCGTGGGGATCGATCTGCCGGGACACGGGCAAAGCCGATTTGACCGTTTGGCTTGTTCCGTAGCCCCTGGTTCATTCATGGATGTTGCCAGGACGATCTCAGCGGACCTGGAAGCAGCAGGCATCGATCGCTTCTATCTATACGGTTATTCCATGGGCGGCCGGGTGGCCCAGGCTGTCGCGCTTATCGCACCGGAAAAAATCCGGTGCCTGATGATCGAATCGGCCGGATTCGGAATCGTCTGCCCGAAAGAACGAAATGAGCGGTATGCGGCAGACCGCCGGCTGCTTGCAGATATTTCCGGTCCAGCGGACTTTGATGCGTTCCTGGATCGCTGGCATGACCTTCCCCTTTTCCGGACACTATCTCCTGAACTGAAAGCATCGCTTAAGGCGGCTAAAAAAAACAATGCCGTTTCAGAGCTTGTGTGCGCCCTTGAGCTGCTGAGCGTCGGCAACCAGCCGTTTTTTCTTCCGGAGCTGGCAGAAGCACCGTTTCCCGTCGCTTTATTCTGCGGGGCCGCGGACGAAAAATACCGAACCATTGCGGAAGACGCCGCAAAAAAGATTCCCGGTGCGCGCCTGTTTGTCTTTCCGGATGCCTCCCACGACATACATGTTCAATACCCGCGGGCCGTAGCAGAGACGATAATAACGGTATTGACGGCTCCGTAAAAAGCCATGGATCAAGGCTTGCCGGGTTTCGAATAATGCAGGAATATAGGATGTGCTAACGAAGGAAGCGCATCATGAAACGTCATTCTCCCGTGGGATTTGTTGCCGCGGCGCTTAAACGATGCGCTTCCTTCGTCAGCACATCCTATGGCCCTGAGCGAGACTTTGAGCCGGATGCATCCGGTTTACGGGAGGGATGTTGATTCCGGTGCCTCGTGGCGGGTACTGGAAAAAAGCACCACATAAAGATACGCGGCGTAAGAGGCGATGGCGGCTATGGCCAATAGGGGATA
>SLPT01000292.1 GCA_007131845.1 Desulfobacteraceae bacterium
GCCCACATCGCTCCATCCCGCTTCAAAAGGGACCATGACGCCGCTTGCCGTCTTTTCCATGACGGCGTAGTCGATGGAATCGGACGGGCATGCGCCAAACGACTCCGGATCCAGAAAATATGCATCTTCATCCGTCTTTGCGCGATCCACCGCGGCGCGGCAGGCCCCGGAGATATCCGGGCAGAGAACATCCATTTCCCGGAGTATGTCCGCCGCCCTGAACAAGAACATGCCGGAATTCCAGCAGTATTCCCCGGATTCCACGTACCGGCTGGCCCTTTCCAAATCCGGCTTTTCAACAAATGCACGGATTTTGAATGCTTCATCCGCCCTGCCTCCCCCGCAGGTGGTTTTCTCTCCCTTGCGAATATAGCCGTAGCCGGTTTCGGGAAACTGCGGGACAATGCCAAACGTGACCAGCGAGCCCGTTTGCGCAAAACAGGCCGCAGCCTCCAGGCATTGGTGAAACTGTTCGACATCCGGTATCATGTGGTCGGCCGGAAGCACCAGGATCATCGCCTCCGGATCTCCGGCCAGGGCCATGTATGCCGCAACCCCCACTGCGGGCGCGGTGTTGCGGCCGGTCGGCTCCAGCACCAGGGCGTTCGGCCGGATACCGATTTCGCTTAACTGGCCGGCGATGATATGCATGTACGAACCGTTGCATACGACGATCGGACTGCCAACGCCGTTTGCACCCGCCACACGCAGGATCGTTTCCTGAAGGAGGCTGTGGTTCCGGGTCAGATTCAGCAGCTGCTTCGGATAGAGCCGGCGGGACAGCGGCCAGAGCCGTGTGCCGGAGCCACCGGCCAGAATGACGGGTATAATCATAAAATCCCTTTCAGCAGTCTTGGCGGCTTTATTCAAGCCGGCCGGAGCAGTGCGAATCCGGTATACGGATCGTGTTTCCGGACTGCTTCCGTGTTCGTCAGTTCGATCAGAATAGCTTCCATGATCTGCCAGACCTTTACCCCCGTGCGGACGCACCCGGTGACGGTTTTTTCCTCCCGGCCGCATGCCATGTGCATGTGGAGCACCGGGCGGCCGTTTTCATCCGGGAATAAAGTACCGGTGCCCGCTGCCTCGCTGACATCCTCCAGCATGCGGGTCATGGGAATAATCGAATGTGCCCTTCCGTCTTCAGGGCCTACCACCAGCCGGCTGTCCTTATCCGCACCCCCCAGCATGATCAGCGCACCGGCCCGGATGCCTTGTTCAACCGCGAACCCCTCGATAGCCTCGTGCACGATATCCCCGTCTTCCAGGCGGATCACGAACACCCTGCCGATCCCGGCTTCCGAATATTGCATTAAATCGTCCTTTCCTTGTTCGTCCCTTACGGCTTTCCGTGCCGATAGGATGCAACGCCCCCGGGTGCGCCGGTACACGAACGCTCCTGCCGGTCTGTCACGGATCCGACACGGAAAGCCCCGGGCAACTGGGACTGCATAGCTTCAAAGCGCTCCGGCGGGCAGGCGAACAGCAACTCGTAGTCGTCTCCCCCGGAAATCATCCGGGCGGCCGGATCGATGCCATAAGCATCGCAGTATGCCTCCAGATTCCAGTCAATGATAAAGTGGTCCGGCTCGAAACACACAGTTGTGCCCGATGCCTCGGCAATATGGGAAGCGTCCCCAAAAAGCCCGTCACTGATATCCATCACGCAGGCAACGTCGTGGTCCCGCAGCACCCGTGCGGCATCGAACCGGGCCCGGGGCAGCTTGTAGCGCTCGATAAGCGCCGGGTAGGCATAATCACCCGTAGCAAGGCATTCGAGCCCGCACCGGGCAAGGCCTATGGGTCCGGTAACATAGAGCCCGTCACCGGGCAAAGCCGCGCTTCGCAAAGGAAAAATCCTGCCGCCGCTGCCCGCGGCGAACAGATCCAAAGAAAGAACCGGCCCGGAAGACAGGTTCCCCCCGCCCAATCCGGCGCCGTGCGAAGCAAGCGCACGGCCGATCCCGCGGTACAGATCGATCACATCCTGTTCGGTCGTCTCCGGCGGCAGGCAGAGATTGACGAAAAACCCCACCGGCTGCGCATAGGAAGCGGCCAGATCGGAAAACGTGATCGCCACGGCCCGTTGACCGATTTCTTCCATGGTCTGCCACCTGCGCCGGAAGTGGATCCCTTCCCGCTGGGTATCGGTCGTGAACACGGGGTTCGGAAAATCCGCGAACAGGGCCGCATCATCGCCCGGCGGAATCCGGATGGCCGGGAATTCCGATCCCGATCCACCGGTTTCGATGGCTTTTGCGATCAGCTCGAACTCGTCATCCCAGGGCGTCCGGAGCGTGCGCGGGAATAACCCACAGGCACGGCCCAGTTCCCGTGCCGCATATTCCGGATCTTTCGCGCGGGTAATCGCGCTGATCACGGAAATGCCGCATGCGCCGGCGGAAAAACACTGTTGGGCGTTTTGCGCAGCGATGCCGCCGATGGCCACCACGGGTACCGGTGACCGTTCTGCTACCCGGGCAAGGCCGGACAGTCCGATGACCGGGTTGGCATCCGGCTTGGTGCCGGTTTCAAACACGGGGCCGGTCCCGATGTAGTCGCAGCCTGTTAAATTCGTTGCCTCAAGTTCTTCAACAGTCGAAACCGATACGCCGATAATGGCGTATTTCCCCAAAATCTTTCTGGCCAGGGCGTGCTTTTCATCGGACTGGCCCAGGTGAATCCCGTCGGCGCCCACCGCACGCGCCAGGACAATGTCGTCATTCACGATGAACGGCACCTGCTGCGCGGCGCATAAACGGCGGATCGCTTCGACGGACTCGAAATCGCGCCCTGAAAAGCGCTTGTTCCGGTACTGAACGATGGTAGCCCCTGCCGTCAGGGCGATTTCCACCTGTCTTTCCACGGAAAGATCCGCCTCGCAGTCGACGATAAAATAAAACCGGAGTTGTTCCGCAAATTTACTTTCCGGCATGTATCGGTATCACCTTCCCGGCCGTGGCGGCGCTTTCTGCAGCCGGATAGCGGCAGGCAGGGACGCCGGGGCCATTGTCTTTACTTCCCGGTCACTAGTGCCTGAACGAAAACCGTCTTTTTCGGCAATCTCTGCGTCCGGCTCAAATATTGATGCACTCGTAAAAAGTCGCGATCTGACGGCTTTGTAAAAAATTCAAGATCAAGGCTTGCGCAATTTCGAAGAATGCAGCGTACTCGGCGTACGTGAAATTCTGAGAAATTGCGCGTAACGCAGATATTGGACTTTTACGAAGCCGTCAAATTTTAATCCTCAAAATACGCCAAGTATTCCTGCGGTTAAAATTTTCGCCGTCCTTGACCTTGACGAAAAATCCTGGTTTTCGTTCGGGCACTATCTACGGCGGCGGGCCAAAACGATCCAGCCACCTGCGAAACCGTTCGGCCTTTTCGGATCCGTAGGTCTCCAGCATGGCAATCACATCTTCCGGCCGATGCCGGGTCCCGCCGGGAGCGGGCGTTTTTGAAAAAAAGCAGTCCGCAAAGCAGACGATTTCCTCTTCCAGGGTTTGCGGGAGCATGTCCCGCACGGGAACGGGAAGATTCAGATCCCGGATATCCCCGGCCGTAAGGCCTGCACCCACATGCCGCTCGCAGACCATTGCGTGGGCGGGCATGCCGTGTTCCTCCAGAATCTTTCGTCCTAAATATCCGTGGCACACGTAAGGGTGAGGCCCCGTGCACCCGATTTCAGGGGCGCTGGTGCGGAAAATGCCGATGTCATGCAGCAGGGCCGCCTCCCTTATAAACCGGATAAAGGAGCGATCCGGATAAGGACCCGACACGCGCCGGGCAACGGCAAGCGCTGCTTCGGCTACCTGCATGCTGTGGCGGCGCAGGACATTACCGGCGAGACTGCCGCGGGGATAGTAGACTGCGATGATGCCTTCCGCGACGTTGTCGTAGACCTTGGTGACTTTGGTGACATTGCCGGCATCGGTGGCATTGGTGGACCGGTCTTTCATGCCGGATCAACCCTCCGGATTTTCCGCAAGCAGGACCCTTTCGATAAACGGGTCGATGCCGCCGTCGAGTACCGCGTCCACGTTGCCGATATCCATGTTGATCCGGTGATCCTTGACCATCTGGTACGGATTGAGCACGTAAGAGCGGATCTGACTGCCCCAGGCAATTTCCTCCTTGTTGTCGTGAATCTCCTGAAGCTTTTTCTCCTGCTTCTGCTTTTCGTGCTGGTAGAGCCTTGCCCGCAGTACTTTCATCGCCTTTTCCCGGTTCCGGAGCTGGGATTTTTCCTGCTGGCACTGGACCACGATTCCGGTGGGATGGTGGGTGATGCGCACCGCGCTCGATGTCTTGTTGACATGCTGCCCCCCTGCCCCGCTCGCCCGGTAAGTGTCGATGCGCAGATCGTTTTCGTCGATTTCGATCTGGATATCGTCTTCGACCTCGGGGTAGACGAACACCGAGGCGAACGACGTGTGCCGTTTTCCGCTGGCATTGAACGGGGAAATCCGGACCATCCGGTGAACACCGGTTTCAACCTTGAGATAGCCGAATGCGTTTAGCCCTTTCACGTTGAAGGTTACGCTTTTGATGCCGGCTTCGTCGCCTTCCTGGAAGTCCATCATCTCGACCGCGTAGCCCTTGTTCTCGCACCAGCGGCTGTACATGCGAAACAGCATCTGCACCCAGTCCTGGGCATCCGTGCCGCCGGCTCCGGCGTTTATGGAGACAATGGCGTTGCGCTCGTCATCCTCGCCGTTGAGCATGGCCTGCAGAGAAAAATCCCTGAGTTTTCTTTCCAGTGCTTCCACCTGCCGGGCCACCTCGGCCCGTACCGTATCATCGGATTCCTCTTCGGCCAGCTCCAGCAGCACTTCGCAATCCTCCACCTGCGCATGGAGCTTTTTCCAGTTTTCGACCCGGGTCTCCAGGAAAGATCTTTCCTTGAGCAGTATTTTCGCCTTTTCCGGGTCGTTCCAGAGATTTTCCTCGCTGATGGCCTTTTCCAGTTCGGCCAGCCGTTCTTTTCCGCCCTCTATGTCAAAGATACTCCCGTAACTGTTCGAGGGTTTCGTAGAAGCCGCCGATACGGTCTTTGAGTTCACCTGCTGTCATGATGTTGACCTCCCCGTTTGTTTCGTTTTCTCCGAATTCCCGCTGCTGCCGCGATCAGAAATGACATCAGGATGCAAAAAGCGGGCAGAATATCCGGATAGTTTGTATAAAGCGTTTGATCGCCTGCCATCACGGGCATGTCCCGGTAAATGGCCGTGGTCTCGTTGAGGCGCGTTTGCTCCAGGATCCGGCCCGCCGGATCGACAAATGCCGAGATTCCGGTATTTGCGGATCGAACCAAAGACTTGCGGTTTTCCACCGCCCGGAACACGGTCATGGAAAAATGCTGCACCGGACCGGCTGTTTCGCCGAACCATGCATCGTTTGTGATGTTGACGATCAGGTTTCCCCCGTTTTCGACCATGCGGGCCGAGTACCGGGGGAATATGATTTCATAACATATCTGCACGCCCAGATCAGCCTTATTTGCCGAAAGAATCGTTCCGGGCTCTCCCGGGCGGAAATCGCCGATGGAATGGACCATCCTGCCGATAAAAGGAAGCCAGTTGCCCAGGGGCACGTATTCGCCGAAAGGAACCAGGTGCACCTTGTCATAGGCACCGGACAGCCGCACTTCCGGATCGAAAAGGTAGGCGGTGTTATAAAAAATGAAATCCCCGGTCTCATCCTCCAGCTCATAGGCCGGGCTTCCGATGAGAAACCATGCGTCCATCCGTTCAAGCCCCTCCAGCACCCGGTCGGTATATTCCTTTTCCTGCAGGAAATAAAACGGCATGGCGGTTTCCGGCCACACCACGAGATCGGGCGAAAAGGCCATGGTTTCCCCGGACAGGCGGATATAGCGTTCGATCGTCTTGCTGATAAAGGCATCATCCCACTTGATGGCCTGTTCGATGTTTCCCTGAACGACCGACACCCCGATCTTGTCGGAAGCCGACGCACGTACATCCACATCCGCGATCCGGCTGCTTCCGTACCACCCGTTTCCCAAAAACGCGAAAACGATAATCCCCGCGCACAACATGGCCTCCCATCTGGCCGGCACCCGGTTTGACCCGTCCGTCCCCCAGGAAATCTTCCGGACGTGAAGCCCGATTACGAACATGGCCGAATTGATCGCAACAACGAAAAACGACACACCATAGACGCCGAAAAGATCGGCCGACTGTATCAGGTGCAGATAGGAATACTGGCTATATCCGACCAGCCCCCAGGGGAAGCCCGTAAACAAAAATGTTTTAGTATACTCCAGGGCCACCCAGAAAACCGGCGCCGCCAATACCAGGAAAAGCGGTCTTCGGACCGCTGCTGTCAGGGCCACGGAAAAAACCGATACGTAGAGGGCCAGGTAAAACGATAAAAGCAGCAACGCGCCCACGGCGAGCCCCAGGGGAAGCGGGCCGAAGACCCGCATGGTGGGTACCAGCCAGTACAGAAGCGTCGAATAATGGACAAATCCGGCCAGAAGCCCCAGGTAAAATGCGTGCTTCGGCCCGGCATCCCTCAGGCCCAGCAGAAGAAATCCGATGGCGAACCACGCGGCAAACCCCGCACCAATGTTGTCGAAAGCGCAGGTAAGCAGAACACCGGCTGCGACGCTGTAAAAAACAGCGGCGCGATGCTGAAAAAGGTTCAATTGTCTCATTGATGCAGATACAGAGTGTTTTTCAAGCCGTTTATAAAGCTGTCAATTCTATTGCCCTACCATAAATCGGGTATTTATACCAAAAGGACAATCCTCATTGCAAGCGAAGAAATACTGCGTCCCGGGGCAATCGCATGGATATTTCTCGGCGGAAACCAGAGATGAATCCCTGAAAGGATCCGACAGCAAAGCCGTGAAATCGCTATCGGGATCGGGATCGAAACTGTGTCAGCATGCAGGAGGCAAGACATGAACGTTGATCCTGAGAAGTCGGAAAGAGCCTGGAGCAGCAGCATAAAAAATGCCGATCCCGATAGCAATCCCGATCCCGATCCCGATAGCGATAAAATCAGATGCCGGGTCAAGTCAGGAGGCAACAACTGCTTACATGCTGTTTCACCGCACCGCCTCCTGCGCCGGGACAGCAGACAGCTGTCCGGCGGAACGTGGTACACCGTGAGACAGTATGGGACAGCCGGACCCAGCTGACAGGTGGTTAGGTCCTAAGAGAAAACCAGGATTTTTTGTTATAGTAAAAAAATAACTTCTTGATTTTACTTAATACTTAACCACTAAAACTTAACACTGCCTGTAAAAAAGACTTTTTTTACAGGCTTATCGAATTTGAGCCGGACGCAGAGATTGGCAAAAAGACGGTTTTCGTTCAGGCACTAATTAACACGAAGCGCCGCGACGGCACTGGGGGAGATGCAATGCTGGTCGGGGCGGCAGGATTTGAACCTGCGGCTTCCTGCTCCCAAAGCAGGCGCGCTACCAGGCTGCGCTACGCCCCGATATCAAAGATTCGCACTCCTATTATCATTGTTTGGAATCATCATCAAGCGCTAATTTCGCCCTGCCACGCCGCCCGGTCACCGGGCGGCGTGGCAGGCAACCAAATCAAAGACTTGATCACGGAGGAAATTACCGGTTATTATCCTTTTCTTTGAGAAAAGCGGCAATCCCGGCTGCAATATCGCCGGCCACCGTCCGGATGAACTCTTCACGACCATATTTCGATGCACTCGGCGGATGGGTCAGATGTCCCGCTTCGACCAGCACGGCGGGCATGTTTGCACCTGACAGCAGAGGAAGCGGCGCACCCATAACATCGACTGCGTCTCCTGCTGCACCCGCTTCCAGGTGCCGCGCGATTGTGGCGGCCAGATCTGCTGCATCCGCGATATGCCGCTGCTGGATTCGATTCCATTCAAACGGTGACCGGTCTGCATGGGAAAGATCCCGTATGCCGGTTTTCCGAAGGTCGTGGTAGACGCTCCATCCGTCAACGGCGCTTCTGCGGCTCCCCCCTGTATGCAGGCTGACGAAAAGCGCCGCCTTCCGGGCATTGGCCATCGATACCCGGGATGAAAGATCGACGCTGTAGTCCCCGGTTCGTGTAAGAAAAACCGTAAAATCTTCCCCGAGCCGGTCGGCTAAAGCCTTTGCGAGCAAAAGGGTGACATCCTTTTCCATAACCCCTCCCGGCCCCGTCACCCCCGTATCATGGCCGCCGTGGCCGGGATCGAGAGCAATGACCGGCGCCGGCGCAGAGCCGGACGTTTCAGCGTATAACGGCCGGATGGTTGCGAAAGACTGAAACAATATGACGGCAGCAAGAATACAGCCAATCACGCCCCGCAAGACCGGCGATGCGCCGGGTGCACCAGGCAGGAGGCGGCCGCGTGGCCACGCCATAATATCCGGATGTTTCCCTGTTTTTGCTTGACACTGTTCCAAATTAATATTACCTTACACGCCAAATAAATATTTTTTCTATGATCTCAATAAGTTGATACGAAACAATCGCATCCGGCGGGCACAGGATGACAAATCGACCCGGCTGCCCGTTTTAATTACTTACTGAAACGGAAATGAAAAATAAAGCGATTTTGCATGCGAGAGTGGCGGAACTGGTAGACGCACTGGACTTAGGATCCAGCTCTTCCTAAGAGTGGGAGTTCGAGTCTCCCCTCTCGCACCA
>SLPT01000375.1 GCA_007131845.1 Desulfobacteraceae bacterium
GCTGGGCCAAATTCCGCTCCAACTCCCCGGAACCTTCGCCGCTCCGCAAAGAGGCTTCCTGATTGACGATGGACTCCACGATCACCAGTTCGCCGATGGTCTCGAGCAGCAGGTCGATCCGGTCCGCATCAATCTTCATGTTCTGTTTGACGGTCTTACCGATACCGCTCCCGGATGCCGCCTGTCCATTGGCGGGCTGCGCCTTTTCCTCCGGTGGTTTTTCGGACGACGCCGCACCCGGCCCGGTGGTCTTTTCCGGCTGCCGGCTTTCCGGCTGCTTTCCGGCTGCTGCCGGCCCGGTCCCGCCGGCCAGTGCGTCCTTCAACTGCAAGAACACTTCCGGCAAATCGTCGTCCGGGATGAACATATCACCCGTTCCCAGGGCCGTTTCAAGCTGCCGGGTCATTTTTTTTAGCAGGTCCAGGGCGTTGAACGTAGCGTCCACCACGACCCCCTCAAAGGAGAGCCGTTTCTTGCGGACTTCGTCCAGGAGGTTTTCCGCAACGTGGGCCAGCCGGGAGATGGGGGTCAACCCCAGAAAGGACGTGGTTCCCTTGATGGTATGAAATGCCCGGAATATCGAGGCGATGGCCTCCTCGTTTTCCGGATCGTTTTCCAGGGTCAACAGGTTCTCATCCGACACCTCGAAGTGCTCGATGGTTTCCGAGACAAAGTCCGCCGTTATTTCAGGATCTTCGATTACAACCGGCGTCAAAAGGGATTCAGCCTCTTCTTCCGCCGAATCGGGATACTCCCGGGCTGAGTTTTCCACTTCCGGCTCTTTTTTCTCTTCTGCCGGAGGAGCAGGTATATCGTCCGGGCGTTTTGATGCAGAACCATCTTCGTCCGGATCGCCGGCTTCCGGATCCGGTTCCGATTCCGCATCCGGCCCGGAAGACGCCGGAACGCCATTGAAGGCGGCTTCCTGAAGGAGGGCTTCCATAAGTATTTCCGACGGCGGTAGGGGTAAGCGGTTCTTGATGGCCGCGATGGTCTGGTCGAACCAGTCCTTGAACTCGAGCAGCGGGTCCGCATCCAGGCTTTCCCCGCCGTCCTGGATATAATCCTCCACCTGGTGACAGACCCGCTCGACCGCGTTGAGCCCGATAACGCCGGCCTCCCCCTTGGCCGTGTGGAGATAGCGCTTGAGCTCTTTTAAAATCTGGGCGTCCGGATGGCGCTCGTACTCCAGGATCAGCTCTTCGATCTCACCGATGACGGTTTCCTGCTGGGCCAGATATTCCTCCAGGATATCCTCGTCCACACCGGAAGCAAATCCGCTGGGAGCAAGCTTTACGGACGCGTCGGCTTCTTTGCCGCCATTTTTGGAGTCTTTGCCGGACAGGGCGGCATCATCTGCCTCCGTGGACGCCGGAAGATCGAGTTCGCTCTCGTCGGCATCCCGATCGATAAGCGCCTGGATCGCCGTCAGGACCTTTTCGGCGGCCTGCATGTCCTCTTCCCCCGGGGTTTCGCCCGAGGCGGACGCCTGTTCCAGGCTGGCAGCCACCGTACGAACCGATGAAGACGTGCGGGGAAAAGGCTCTTCCATTTTTCCGGCGATGGCACCGAATGCGCGGACCAGCTCCTCGACAACGGCCGCATCCGAAAGATCGGCCATGATAAACTGCTCCGCGAGATGCTCGACGTCATCTTTGATAGAATGCTTGACTGCCTGCTGGTTCATATGCGTCGTCAATCCTGTAATGATTTGTTGATTTCATGATTCCATATACTTCCGGCATTTTTTCCGTATGAGCGCCTCATCCGCCGGCGTAACCAGGATATCGTCGGCGCCGTAACGCCGGGCTTTGATCACCATGGTTTTCGTCCACTCGGGTCCCGCCAGGATCAGCGGACGTTTTTTACTCATGGCCGCCTTGACCTGGATGGCCCGGGCAAGCCCCTGGTCGTTTACCTTGCTGACCAGCAGAAACACACACCCGGTGTCGTCTTCGGCCAGGGCGTCTTTGAGGTTTCCATCCGGATCGAGACGATTGATTTCAGCGCCGGTCTCCCGGATGCTGTTTTCAATTTTTTCCAGCTCGGCGTCATCCTTGCCGATGATGGTGACGATACGACGGGCGGCGGAAGCCCCACCGGACTGTATCTGCGAGTCAAAATTTTGGCTTTCGCTTTTTTGTAAGCCCGGTTTTTGACCTTCCCCGACGTTCGCGTCCGGAGACGGACCCGATGCCTCAGCCGGGGCCTGGACGGGCTCAAAGCCGGAAGCCCCTGACAACCCCACGATACCGGCCGGAAAAAACAGTTCAATAGGCCCGTAATGCTTGTCGCCCATTCGGATACGTGCGGAAACCAGGTAATAATCGTCCTCCGGAAACGGATGATCGCTTTCCGGGTCCGTCTTTCCGGAGACGATCGCCTCCAGGTTGTCCCTTTTCAGGGTAAGCTTGCGGGGAAAGGCGCTTTTGAACTGGTTGGAGTAACAGCCGACCAGGATGTTGGCGATCTCCCCGAACGCATCGGCCACCTCTCCGTCGAACGAGCCGTTTTTGACCACCTGGGCAATGGAGTCGGCCGGCATCATGAGCAGCAGCCCGCCGAAATAGACGGCATCCTTCAAGGGAAGCAGGATATACCCGTAACCCTCTTTCTCACCGCCAACCCTCATCCGTGTCAAAACCTGCTTTCCCCGTGTCCGGGCCAGCAGTTCGCTTTTTTTCCGCCAAAAGGTCTTCTGCTCCTCGAACGACACGAGATAACCCAGCAGGGCTTCCAGCTCCTCGCGGACCGGATCCAGTCCTTCGATCAGAAATTCCCGGACAAAATCCTCGCCGAGCAGATCTTCCGCAGCAGGCGCATCTTTCGCGTCGCCGGAAACCGACGGTTCAGGAGCGTCAGCCGCCTTTTCCGGCGATGGGCCGTTAGCGGCATCGCCGCCGTCGGTAGCGGCCGGGGCCTGATCGGAAGGTTCGGTATCGACAGCGGCTGCGGCATCCGGCTGTTCCCCGGCTTCCACCTGCTCCAGCAGGCCGTGGGGATAAAAAAACTTAAAGGACCCGAGCTTTTGGCCCTTGAGATCCAGTTGTCCCGAATGTGCGCTCAGCATACCGTCCGGCAGCGGAATGTCTTTGGTTTTGGCCGGATACGTCTCGATATTTCCCTTGATCAGACGAAGCTTTTTTTCCGGGAAAGACTCATGAAACACCTGATTCAAGACGCCACTGACAATATTGGCAATTTCCGCAAATGCATCCAGGAGATCCCCGTCCAGGGCTTTTTGCTTCTTGTGAGCCTCGATCTCATCCTGGGGAAGCATGATCAGGCGTCCGGCCAGTTCAATGGCCAGATCCATATCGAAAAAAAGATATACCGGGTCGGTTCCGGCGTTTTTCGCATTGAAAGCAGCCAGGCCGAAGGGTTTTTTCGGCGGCGAGAACAGCTCCCCGGCGGCCCCGGCTGCAGCGGATTCATCCCGCAGCTCAAGCTTCTGGCCGATCAGGTCGCCCACTTCCGAGGCGCTGTTTTCCAGCACATCGGGATATATGCTTTCAAATGGATCCGGATTGCCCATATCGCCTTCTGTCAACGTTTTTTCGATCCAATGAATTGCCGTTTATGCGGAAAACGGCCCTGCTACTGCTTTTTCAACTCCAGGCCCACCATAAAGTCTCCGTGAGATACGGAAAACGGAACGATAATCCAATCCGCCTTGTTGATCACCGTCAATGTGTATTCCTCGCCATGAACCACCGACGGCAGGGAGAGTTCCACCTTACCGCCGTCGTTTGCGATAAATGGCTTGAGGGATCCTGCCAGCATGTTGGCCAACTCGCCCATGGCATCCTGCACATCCTCGTTGATCTCGTCCACCTCGACGCCCAGAAAATCGCCGGTGAGGCCCATCGCCACCTTGTCCGGGGCGTGAATGGCCAGGTTGCCCTGCTTGAAGCCCGCGAAACCGACCATTGCGGAAAGGGAGCACTTGAACTTGGAGACGTGTTCGGTAAGGGCTTCTCCCGGCGTCACATCGACCATGATCATGGTTTCGAAAATCTCGCGGGTCGCATCGATGATTTTTTCCTTGAAATCCATCTTTACTCCTGTAATCTGGTTTTAGAGCAGCGGCCCGAGCACATCGTTGACCTGGTCCGGGGTGAACGGTTTCTTGACGCATCCCGAGGCGCCCAGCGATCTCGACTGTTCGACCATATCCTCCGACCCGCCTTCCGTGGTTACCATAACCACCGGGATGTCCTTGATGGAGGCGTCTTCCGCCTTTTTTTTCAAAAACTCGATGCCGTCCATATTCGGCATATTGATATCCGACAGGATGATATCCGGTTTTTCCCCGGAAAGGATATCAAGCGCTTCCTGCCCGTCGCCGGCTTCCAGGACGGTGTCGAATTCCAGTCCCGCCTGGCGCAATGAACGGTTCACAATCTTTCGCATCGTGCTCGAATCATCAATGATCAAAACGGATTTACCCATTTCTTCTTCTCCTCTATCTGTTTTCAAGTGTCTGCAAATTGACTCTTTCCGATTGCACCCTGTATTTATGCAAAAAAAAGGCCAAAGATCCTTCGTCGTCTGATATCACCTATTATCCCTTGTTGAGGGAATAGACGAATGCCAGAATCTCAGCCACGGCCTGGTAGAGTTCCACCGGGATTTCTTCCCCCACGGGCACTTTCGACAATACTTCCACCAGGTCCGGATCTTCCCGGATCGGGATGCCGGCCGCTTCCGCAATGGCGACAATATTCCGGGCGACCTCGCCGCTTCCTGACGCGGCCACCACCGGCGCATCGCTTACAAGGCGATCGTAGATCAAAGCCGCCGCCCGTTTGGGCCCTGACGCGTTTTGTGTCATATTTGATTCTCCCGTAAAAAGTCTCCATCAGACGGCTTTGTATCAGACGGCTTTGTAAAAAGTTCAAGATCAAGGCTTGCGCGATTTCGAAGAATGCAGCGTACCCGGCGTACGTGAAATTCTGAGAAATCGCGCGTAACGCAGATATTGGACTTTTACGAAGTCGTCATACTTCCACCTCCAGGAAATGATCCCCTTGCGGCGCAAGGCGTTTCAGAAGGCTGGCGACGGGGTCTTTCGCCCCGCCGCCCACGGAATATCCCGCAAGCTTCACCGTGGAGAGTCTATCGGCCAGCGACGGCAATGCCGATGACACAAGTCGTATCGTCTCGTCGTTTTCACACAAAACCCGCAGGCGAAGGGCCCGGTTTTCCGCGTCCCGATCATCCTCGTAAAGAAGCAGGATCTGGAGGTTGCCCAGACGGGAAAGCTTCAGGTGGATATTCAACCGCCATGCGCCGTTTTCCTCCCCCTCATCGCCTTCTTCCCCACTGTCATCCTTTTCGGCAAGAATGTAGCCCGTCTCCAGGAAAGGAAGGGGCAGCGGAAGAAACTGAACGTTTTCCTGGCCCAGCCGGTAGCGGCACAGGGCAAAAAGCTGGAGCTGCTCGAGCAGACTCTGAGCCTGCGCCCCCTGGGTTTCGGCTTTTTTTCCGGCGGAACCCGCCAGCATCAGGAGAGCGCCTTTCAGGGTATTTCTGGCGGAAGACGTTTTGTTTTCAGCCAGCAGCCGCTCGAGATCGAGCCCAAGCATTTTCTGCAAATCAGCAATATCCCCGCCCGCAAGCCGGGCGGGTGATTTCCTCAAAAGGGCCATGAAGGATTCCAAAAAACCGTTTATATCGCCGGAAATACTTCCGCCACCTGCCTCCGCGCCTCGGCCGCCCTGTAACTTCGCAAGCGCCGGCAACAGCCGGGTCGAATCCCCGAGATTATGGAGCAGCCGGAAAAGATGCCGCAGCTCCGCTTCCTCCATGATGCGCAGGTGGATGGGGGACTTCGTGCTGAGCACCTGAAGATTGAGCTGCTGGCCGGTGCGCAGCGGGACTTTCGTCCGGGCTTCGAGCTTTCGCTGTTCCACGTCCAGCACGACTTTTTCCAGCCCGCCCTCGGCCACCACCGCGCGGACGATCTGGTAGGGCTGCAGCTTCAGGGGCTGACTTTCCGTCCCGCTCCGGAGCGAAATCTCCGGCTGGACGGCAAGGGTCAAAACCGGCGGTGGATGAGCGTTCACGTACATGGTTATCTTATCGACAAGAGACCTGGATAATTTACCCCCCCACCCGCCGTATCGAAATCGGGATCGGGATCGGGATCGGGATCGATATTTTTACTTTTTGACTTCGATATCGATACCGTTTAAAGCCGGGAGGTAAATCTAAGACAGTCATAAATCAGGATGAGCGGACGCGGAAGAAACTGCAATTGGTATGTTGAATGAGCGGCGAAACTAAAGCAGTGGATCTTTCTGCTAAAGCAGTGGATCTTTCTGATGGACAGATGATGGGGGATGGGGATGGGATACTGTAGAACTGTAGATCGGAAAAACCGATCCCGATAGCGATCCCGATCCCGATCCCGATAAAGGCAAGGAAAGTAAAAGGGGATCATAAAAACGATAATCCAAAAAACCGATTCCCCGCCGGTTTTGTCGCTTTCATGATCCCCCGTTCAGAGGGAACAGGAAGAAAAATAAAAATCTACACTGAAAAAAAATTACCGGGACCTGGGCTCGCCGGTAACGCTTTGGATCAGGTCCCGTGCGCGGTTTTCCATGCTGTGGATCCGGACCATGCCGGTTTCGAAAGACGACCCGCGCTCGGATTCCTTCAAAAGCCTCTCGGAATATCCGATAATCGTGGATAACATTTTATTGAAATCCTGCACGGCACCCAGGGAAAACGACGCGCACTCCGAACCCATTCGAAAGGCGGGCGCAGGACCCGACGCCTGGCTCTCATAACCCTGCGATTGGCCCGGCGAGCCTTGGCCGGCCAGCTTACAGGGCTTGTCGAAAAAAGAAAAAAGGGCCTTTCCTGCCTTTTGTTTACTGTCGCCGTTTCCCATTTTCGAAAGTATTGCCGCCAGGCGCTTGAGGCAGGTAAGGATTTCATCGAGATGGGACGGTGCGATGGTGGGTACTTTTTCCAGGGCATTGAGATAGGCAATCTCGTCAAAACCGGCGAAGCGAGCCCGTTCACTGAACCGCTCGATATCCGATATGTCGGGACGGGACAGGAGAAACTGGCCCGCAAACAGGCTAGCTGCATGACGGCCGTTTACGAACACCGGCACGGCGGCATCGTAGAGGCCGTTGGGACACTTGCATAGTATCTGCGAATCCCCGTTTTGCAGCCGGTCCTGTATACCTGAGGCGGTTTTCATGCATTTGTGCGCGGTTTTCTCATGCACCCGGTGAAAGCGGCTGCAGATTTCCTGCCACCCCGATCCGGCAAGAATCTTGCCGTTATCATCCACAATCGATGTGGAAATGCCGGTGACCGCGTAAAAGTGATCCGTCAGGTGCTGGAGATGGTCATGACCCAGGATGTCAGCAATCGTGTGTTCCATAGGTGCCCCGCCTTATCGATTCGTATTTTGTGAAACGCCCGCGCCCTCCGGCAGAAAGGAGTGGGATCGGATAACATCCACAAGATTTTCTATATCGGCGGATTTATCGAAGCAATAATCCGCGCCCAGCCTGTAACATTCCTCAAAATACTGGGGGTAAGAATAATTGGTATAGACAATGATCAAAGAGGGCGGTTTTTCGGTTTTCTTTTTGACAACCAGAGATTTGAGCACATCGATGCCGCTACCGCCCGGCATCCGGATATCCAGCACGAGAATATCCGGCCGGTTGTGGAAAAGCTGCTGCATGGCCCCGGTATAATCGCCGGCTTCGCATACGCTCTTTACTCCGCCGATCGCTTCGATCATGTAAAGAAGCCGCCGGCGCATAATGTCCGAATCGTCTGCGACCAGTACTTTCAATGCAATTATCCTGTGTGTTTCGTTTGGAACTGTGGTATGTGACGTCTTCGTAAAAAGTGAACACAAACTACCACGAAGCGATTCGGATGGGATATAGGGCAAGTCGGAGATTGATGTAAGGTAAAGAAGAATCTTTTTGTAGGAAAACGCCTACAAGCAAACCGGAGAAAACCGGGACATCACCCGGTATCCACCAGTCCGTGCCGAATGGCGTAATGCACAAGCTGCGCGTTGCCATCCAGCTTCATCTTGGTCAGGATCCGGGAGCGATAGGTACTGACGGTCTTTGGGCTGACGCACAGGCGGCGGGCGATGTCCGACTGAGCCATCCCCTTGGCAAGCATCACCATCACGGAAAACTCCCGGTCCGATAGAATGTCATGAGCCGGGGCGTCGTGTTCGATGTCGACCAGGTCCGCCAGCTGCTCGGCCAGTCCGCTGCTGATATACCGGCCGCCGGCCGCCGCTTTCCGGATCGCGGCGATCAGTTCATCATGGGCCTTGTCCTTGGTGAGATAGCCGGATGCTCCGGCCCGGATGGCCCGCACGGCATACTGCTTTTCGGGATGAACGCTAAGAATGAGAACGGGAAGCTTCGGATTTTCCTGCCGGATCGACCGGAGTACGTCGAGCCAGTCCGGCCCGGGCATGGATATGTCGAGCAGCACCACGTCGATACCGCCGGCCGTCACCTTCTCGACGGCCTGGTAGCCGTTGATCGCCTCGGCCACGAACACCATATCCCCGATCTCGGCGATAATCTTCTGGAGACCTGCCCGCACGATAAAATGATCGTCTGCCACGAGAATCCGGATCATA
>SLPT01000065.1 GCA_007131845.1 Desulfobacteraceae bacterium
TTTCCCATTGAAAACGGAGGCGCTGGGCACGGGCGGCCATGTCGCGCTTGACCTCGTCGGGGATGATGTAGACAATGGCCGAAGCCGTTTTATTAAAGGCCGGGGCCATGCGGGACTGGGCCACAATGGCCGCGCCGCCCGACGGCAGAAACGTCAGCGCCAGAAAATGAAGCACCGATACCACGATTACCGCCTTCACCGCACCGATCAGCACACCGGCCATGCGATCCACCATCCCCAGAAGAACCATCTTCATAAACATCCGAAGCAAGGTCCCCACCATCGTTACCGATACGGCGACCATACCGAACAACACGATAAAAGCGACTATTTCCCGGATATACTCTCTGGATATGAAAACCTGGAAAACGGACGAAAACGGCTCGTAACCTATATATGCGATATAAAAACCGCCCAGAAGCGCCGCAATCGAGGTAACCTCCCGTATACCGCCTCGCAGAAGGCCGATAATGAGGAAATACACCAGGATCACCACGACGACCATGTCAAATGGATTCATTGTCTCTCCCTGATACGCATGTCACGGATACGCATGTCACGGATACGCATGTCACGCTTTTTCCATGGACGGTTAATTCCCTGCTGCCAACCGGACGAATTCTATTGACAAAGCCCCGGCAGCCCTTATAATTTGGGTCGAAAATAAAATATTTTTATATAGCTATCAGATAGTTAAAATCGACTCAACCCGCCGGCGGATGAAAGTCCCCGTATAAAAAGCAAAAGCGGGACGTTCGGGGATCCGGGTAATCATAGCAATACCGGAGTTGTCCTTTCAAACACAAGAGATTTTTCAGCACCCACATGGCAAAATACAAGGAACACACTCAGACGGAAATGACATTTCCCGATCCCGGCACGGTCAAGGCGCTTTTCGGGGTCCACGACGACAATCTCCACCGCATCGCCGCGGCAACGGACACGAAAATCCACGCCCGGGGCAATACCGTGACCATAGAAGGCGACAACATCGCCTCCGGGCTTGCCGAAAATATCCTGGACCAGCTCTACAATCTCATCCGGGAAGGCTACCCTGTCTACTCCAACGACATCGACTACGCGGCCAATGTGCTTTCCCGGGACCAGAACGCAAAGCTCAAGGACATTTTCCTCGATACCATCTATATCAAGGCCAACAAGCAAACGGTGGCCCCCAAGAGCCCCATGCAGAAGGCCTACATCGACGCGATCCGGAACTACGACATCGTCTTCGGCATCGGGCCGGCCGGAACCGGAAAAACCTATCTGGCCATGGCCATGGCCGTGGCAGAACTCGCCCGCAAGCGCGTCAGCCGCATCATCCTGACGCGCCCGGCAGTGGAAGCGGGCGAGGCGCTCGGGTTTCTTCCGGGAGATCTGGCCGAAAAAGTGAATCCCTACCTGCGCCCTCTCTACGATGCGCTGCATGACATGATCAAAATCGAAAAGGCGTCTGCCATGATGGAGCACGGCATCATCGAGGTTGCCCCGCTGGCCTTCATGCGGGGAAGGACCCTCAACGACTCCTTCGTGATCCTGGACGAGGCCCAGAACTCCACCAGCGAACAGATGAAGATGTTTCTCACCCGGATCGGGTACAACTCCAGAGCCGTAATCACGGGCGACATCACCCAGAGCGATCTGCCGGGCAACCGGGCATCCGGGCTCGTTGAGGCGCGGGACCTGCTCCGGCACATAGAAGATATCGCGTTCGTCCATTTTACCAAACGGGATGTGGTCCGCCACAAGCTGGTACAGAAAATCATCGATGCCTATGACAAGCGGGAAGAGTCTGCTGAAAAGATAGAAGATCAGTGATTGATTTTTTGCGAGGTCATCGATGTTTTGACTTGCATCGCGTACATAGTGCTGGTAATGCATGGCGATACATCATTCCAAGGCATCCGGAAACGGGTGCAATGGATTGAGGAAAGCCATTTGATCCGGCTTATTTCGTCTGAAGACCGGAATGAGCCGGCCGGATGTTTCGAAGTGCTTGTTGTGAGCCAGCCATGAACATGAAACTTGCAGATTTTCGTCTGCACAAACAAAAAGCCACCAAAGGCGTCGCCATAGGCATTCTTCTGGTGGTGACCGTCCTGACCACCCTCATTTTCTACCCCAACCTGGTCATCACGCCTCCTGCCTACGAGGCCGGGGATATCGCCGAGGATAACATCAAGGCCCCCCGCGACTTTTTCGTGGAGGACCCTGCCGCCACGAGCGAAAAACGAATCCAGGCCAGAAACCGGGTGCAGACGATATACGATTTCGACCCCGCCGTAGCCGATCGGGTGAGCCGCCAGGTGAGAGAAGCCTTTGCCGTGCTACAGGAAAGCGGAGGCAACACTGCAAACGAACAACCTGTTTCAGCGGTTGACGGGGCTCCGGCGGCCCGCCTTGCCGCCGGAGCCGTTCAGGATTCCGCCGCGTCCGCCATGCCATTTGACGGAAAATCAGAAAAAAAGGCCGCATTCGAAGCCCTCCTGGGTGTCACCCTCGGCAACGGTGCGTTCAACCTGCTGGAAAACCAATCCTTTACCCCGGAAGCACCCCCGCTTATCAACGAAATCCTGGCCCGGGTTCTCAATAACGGGGTCGTGGCAGACAAAGAGATGCTGCTGCGCGAACAGGATCGGGGCATCGTTTTAAAAACCGTCGGATCCGGCGAGGAGGTCGTCGTCTGGAATCTCCGGCAATTCTACGGACCGGACCAGGCGAAAACCATGGTGCGGGTAGCGGGAGACCCCCTGCTCCGGGGCCTTGATTACAACCAGATCAACCTGGTGGTGGATATCACGCAGCGGCTGATTCAGCCCAACATCACGGTAAACCGCACCCTGACGGAAAACCGCCGCCGGGAAGCCGAGCGGGGGGTCAATCCGGTTCTCTACCAGATCAAAAAGGGAGAGATGATCCTGCGCGAAGGCCAACGGGTCACCGATGTGGACGTGCTCAAGCTGGACGCCCTTGCCCGGCACGCGGAGCGTTCCGGCATGGCCGGAAAGAGCTTCGGCACCGCCCTGATCATCTTCTGGCTGCTGATAATCACCTATTTCATAACCCTTCACTACCGCATCAGCGCCCACGCCCATGAGAACCGGAACCTTGTCTTCATGGGATCGATACTCATCGGTTTTTTCATCATAGCGCAGTTGTCCATATCCCTGGCGACGGCTTTCGGAGAAGGGGCGGCCATGGGCCTTGCCACAGAATCCATGTTCTACGGCATCCCCCTGGCCGCGGCCGCCATGACCGTGTGCCAGTTCGCCGGATTTTCCGTGGCGTTTCCCTTTGCCATCGTGGTGGCCCTGGTTGCCGGGCTCCTGTTCGAAAGCAGCTACATATACAGCATCTATTTTCTTGCCAGCTCCATCGTGGGCGCCTACTGGATCCGGCGGGTCCGGCACCGCAGGGAATTCATTATCACCGGCGCCCAGCTGGGCGTGCTTAACATCGTGCTGGCCACCTCGCTCAGCATCTACGCAGGCGATATTTCGGCCACCCGGGCCGGGTGGGATGCCGTATTCGCCTTTTTGGGCGGAATCAGCGCAGGGGTCCTCACCATCGGAATTTCCCCGGTGATTGAAATGGCCTTCGGCTACACGTCCGATTCCACGCTGGCCGAACGCGCCAACCTGGACCAGCCGCTCATGCGCCGGCTGATGCTGGAAGCGCCCGGTACCTATCACCACAGCGTCATCGTCGGCTCCCTGGTGGAAGCGGCTGCCGCTGAAGTCGGAGCAAACCCGGTTCTGGCGAAGGTGTGCGGCTACTACCACGACATCGGCAAGCTCAAAAACCCGCAGCACTTCATCGAAAACCAGAATAACGGCAAGAACATCCACAACAAGCTTGCCCCGTCCATGTCGTGTCTGATACTGATATCCCACATCAAAAACGGTGTGGAACTGGCCCGGGCCAGTCGCCTGGAGCCGGAAATCATCGACGCCATCAAGCAGCACCACGGCATGAGCACCATCACCTTTTTCTATGAAAAAGCCAAAAGCCAGAAAAAAGATCAGCCCATCAACATCGACCATTTCCGGTACCCGGGGCCCAAGCCCCAGACCAAGGAAACGGCGCTGGTCCTGTTAGCCGACCAGGTGGAGGCCGCGTCCCGGACGCTGGAGAACCCTTCCCACGCAAGAATCCAGGGGCTTGTCCAGTACCTGATCAACAAAGTGTTCTCGGACAACCAGTTAAACGAATGCCCCCTGACCCTGAAGGATCTTCACATCATCGCCCGGACCTTCGTGAAAATCCTGACCGGCATCCATCACCACCGAGTGGAGTACCCCGATAAACCGCAAACCGGCAGCAAAAAGGAGCACAATGGGGGTTCTGATCACAAATCAGCAGAATCTGCGAAGCATCCGGGAGGATCTGGTAAGGAAAACGGCCAGAGCTCTCTTAAGCGACTTGGGCAATCCTGACAGCGAGCTTTCCATCCTGCTGACGGACGATGCCGGCATCGAATCGATCAACCGCGAGTATTTCAACCGGCCCCGTCCGACCAACGTCATTTCCTTTTCCATGATGGAAGGCGAATTTTCCGACGTGAACCCAAATGCCAGCATGCTGGGCGACATCGTCGTTTCGGTGGAAACGGCCATGCGCGAGGCGAAGGAGGCGGGCGTCCCGGAATGGGAGCGCATCGCCGAGCTGCTGGTACACGGGTTGCTCCATATCGTGGGCTACGACCACGAGACTCCGGATGCAGACAGCGCCGCCATGGAGGCCAAAAGTGCCCGGCTCATGGAAATGCTTGGCTCGGAAGGGCTCCTGAACGATCCGCCGCATGAACCGCCGGATCTCAGAAACCCCGCGACTCTATAGATTTTCCCGATGTATCGGAAGGTTTTTCAGTCACAATGCCTGCAGGGCCGCCTATTGAGAAGCGGCTGTTTTTTTTTGCAGGCATTCATGCTATCTGTGGACAAGACAATAAAGCAGAAAGGCAGACTCAATGGCAACACTGGCAGTGAACGTGGACCACGTGGCGACCGTCCGGCAGGCGCGGGGAGGCGTCTACCCGGATCCTGTGCATGCAGCGATCCTGGCAGAACTGGGAGGAGCTGACGGCATCGTCGTCCACCTGCGCGAGGACCGGCGACATATTCAGGACCGGGACGTGAAGCTGCTTCGGCAGACCGTGCTGTCTCGACTCATCCTTGAAATGGCTGCAACGGAAGAGATGATCGGCATCGCGTGTGACATCAAACCGGATCTGGTGACCCTGGTCCCGGAAAAGCGGACCGAGGTGACCACGGAAGGCGGACTCGACGTGAAAGGTGCGTTCGAACCCGTGCGCGACGCCGTGGAACGCCTTCATGACGGCGGCCTGACAGTGAGCATCTTTATCGATCCGGACCCAAAACAGATCGAGGCCGCTGCCAAAACCGGGGCCGAAATGATCGAAATCCACACAGGGCGATACTGCGATGCGTATACCGAAACGGAAAAAGAGCGTTGCTTCGGCGATATCGCGGATGCGGCACGGACCGCAAGGAACCTCGATCTGATTGTCAACGCCGGCCACGGGCTGTGCTACAACACCATCAAACGGTTTGCCGGCACCGGTATCGTGGACGAATTCTCCATCGGTCATTCCATTGTCGCCCGCTCCGTCCTGGTGGGCATGAAAGAAGCGGTTTCCGAGATGCGGGAGTTGGTCAGAGACGCATAGCGCCGGCGTGCCATGCCGTACACTCGCTGCAGCATCAACCTGAAACCACCTCTCATACAATTTCCCAAATTGTGCCCGAACGAAAACCTGGATTTTTCGTCAAGGTCAAGGACGGCGAACATGATTTTGAGGACCTGAATCGCTCAGTTTAGAGAGGATTAAAGTTTGAGCCGGACGCAGAGATTGGCAAAAAAGAAGGTTTCGTTCAGGCTCAAATCGTAAGGAGCAACCCATGTATTTACTCACGGCCAAAGAAATGCGGCGTATGGACGAAATGACCATCGAGACTTTCGGCCTTCCCGGCCGCGTGCTGATGGAAAATGCCGGACGCGGGGCCACGCGGGTCATTCTGGAAAGCTTTCCGGATATCTATGCCGGAGACGTGGCCATTGTTGCCGGAGCCGGCAACAATGGCGGGGACGGGTTCGTCATCGCACGCTACCTTGTACAGGCCGGCGTCAACGTAACGGTCTATCTTTTGGCCGAGCGGAAAAAAGTCCGGGGGGAGGCGCTTGCCAACCTGGAGCTGCTTTCCGCCCTGGACGTGGAAGTAGTCGAATTGTCCAACGAAAACGCTTTCATCCGCCACAAGGCGGATATGGGAAAAAACAATCTCTGGGTGGACGCCATACTGGGAACCGGGCTGACCGACACGGTCAAGGGATATTTTCAGTCGATAATCGGCTACATCAACAACCACCCGAGCCCGGTATTTGCCGTGGATATCCCCTCCGGGCTCAGCTCGGAGACGGGAACTCCCTGCGGCGCCGCAATCCGGGCGGATGTAACGGCGACCTTCGCCTTTGCAAAAATCGGCCATATACTGATGCCGGGTGCAGGGTTCACGGGCCGGCTGCACATCATCGACATCGGCATTCCGCCCTATGTGGTGGAACACGTGGGACCGCGCCAGCATCTCTCCCGGCTGGCCGAGATCCGCACAAGCATGAAGTCCAGACCGCTCCAGGCTCACAAGGGAACGACGGGGCATCTGGCCGTCGCGGCCGGGTCCCCCGGAAAAACAGGCGCTGCCGCCATGACCGCCATGTCAGCCCTGCGCTGCGGGGCGGGCCTGGTGACCATGGCCGTACCCAAAAGCATCAACACGGCAATCGAAGCCCTGGCCTGCGAGGCCATGAGCGTCCCAATGGACGACAACGGCGACGGCATCCTGACCAACGCCATGCTCAATGACATCCTGTCGATTCTGGAAGAAAAGCGCTGCCTGGCCGTGGGACCGGGAATCGGCACCGACGGGCGAACCCGGAAACTGGTGGAAAACCTTGTATCCCGTTCCCCCGTGCCGCTGGTCATCGATGCCGACGGGCTCAACTGCATCGCCTCGAACCCGGAAATCCTGAAGGAAAAGAAAGCCGATGCGGTGCTCACCCCGCATCCCGGCGAAATGGCCCGTCTGACGGGGATCGATACTGGCCAGGTCCAAAAAGACCGCGTCGGATGCGCGCGGAACCTTGCGCAGTCTTTGCAGGTTCACGTGGTTCTCAAAGGGGCCCGGACCGTTATCGCCCTTCCGGACGGCCGCGTCCACGTCAATCCAACCGGCAACCCCGGCATGGCATCCGGTGGAATGGGAGATATCCTGACCGGCATGATCGCAGGCTTCATCACCCAGGGCTATACCACGCGCGCTGCCCTCCGGATTGCCGTCTACCTTCACGGCGCCGCGGCCGACATGCTCTACCGGCAGCGGGCGACCTACGGATACCTTGCCACCGATGTCATGAACACGATACCCGATACCATCCAGGCGGTCCTGGACGGATCGTATGTCAATCCCGCCGCCGCGTGTACGCCGATCCTGTAGGGCTTGTGGACTGGATATAAGTTGTGTGTAATTGTCAGAAATCCATCCGGAAAAACCCTGCTGTTTTTTCGAAATCGAAATCGAAATCGCTATCGGGATCGGGATCGGGATCGGGATCGAAAAAGCATTACATAACCGTAGACGGTACAGCAATCTACGGGGATGGGACCGGGGATAGGCGACCTCTCATCATGCCGGAAAAGAAAAATCCGATCCCGATAGCGATAGCGATCCCGATCCCGATTTTGGGCACCACGGTGATGGATAACGAGAGATAAACCATGAAGGAACCGATCAGTATACAGACCAACTCCCCGGAGGAGACCGTTTCTCTGGGGAAAGCCATCGGACGGGCCATCGAAAATCCTGTGGTCATAGCCCTTTTCGGAGACTTAGGCAGCGGAAAAACCGTTTGGGTAAAAGGACTTGCCGCGGGCCTGGGAGTGGCCCCGGAATATCCCGTCACATCGCCGACATTTGCACTGGTCAACGAGTACGAAGGACGGTTTATGCTCTTTCACGCCGATCTGTACCGGCTTTTCGGCGCTGCGGACACGGAGGACCTGGGTTTTGACGAGATTCTTTCCGGAAACGGCGTCGTGGCCGTCGAGTGGGCCCAACGCCTGAATGATCCGGACTTTGCGCCGGATATCGCCATTGAAATCAGGGAAACCGGGGAAACCGGCCGCAGCTTCACGTTCTTTTTTTATGGACCCGGGCTTGATAATCTGGTAGAGACCGTGAATCATTTTTGACAGCCCGGGGGCGGCCCCGGCATGCTCCAACAACAACCTACCCATTCAACCCAATGCAAGGATCGGCAATGGCGCTCATCGTACAAAAATTCGGTGGCACCTCGGTCGGCGACCTGGACCGGATACGGAACGTCGCCGAACGGGTCGCCAGAACCTACGACGAGGGAAACGACATGGTGGTGATTCTCTCCGCCATGAGCGGAGAGACGGACCGCCTTCTGGACATGGCGGCAAAAATAACAAAA
>SLPT01000147.1 GCA_007131845.1 Desulfobacteraceae bacterium
ATTCTTCGAAATCGCGCAAGCCTTGATCTTGAACTTTTTACAAAGCCGTCGGATCGCGACTTTTTACGAGATCATCAAAATTATGTTTCCGTCATTTACAAGGGAGAAAAAAATCTGCCGACGTCACGGTGGTAGAGGCCGCAATGCCTTATCTCATGCGGTTTGCTGCTGACTAATAGCCATGGAGATTGCTTTTCTTCAGGCTTATCGGCCCGCTGCGGCCGTCGGCAGGGTACCGTGTTTTACCGCCAGTTTTTCAAACATTCGGGCCAGGCCGGAGCCCAGGGCATTGATGGAGCCGATGTTCAGATTCTCGTTTGCGGCCTCGTCGAAATAGATGTTGAGGTTCGATTCGAAGTCCTCTTCCGCGGGCCAGTAGCAGATCATGATCGGAACCTTGGGCAGTACGTAAAAGATCCGTGCGATATCGGCATCCAGATGCTCTGTGGGGCGCCCGTTGAAGATATCCAGCAGATCGACGAAAAGATCATAGTCGTTGTCCGCGATCTGCTTGAGCGGTTTTTCGCATCGCTGTCGGAATAGTCCGGCCCATGCGCTGCCGTCTTTCAATTCCCGGAACGTGAGCCATTTTCCGGTAATGTCCTTGCCGGCGCCTTCCGTGATATAGGTGAGCACCGGCACGGAAACCCACGGGTTGGTGTGAATTTCCGCCGACAGGGTCCCGTCCGGGGCCACGCTGAAATCCTTGCCGAGTACCTTGACGGTCAAGCGGCCGTTCCGGAATTTGCCGCCCAGTTTTTCCGCCACGGAAGGCAGGTCCATTTCCCGGACCTTTTCCTTCAACTGCCGCACATAGGCTTCGATTTCTTCGTCGGACGTGCGCGGTTTTTCGGTGCTTTCATCCGTTTCGTCATCCCCGCCGTATTGTTCGAGAACGGAAGGATCCAGTTGCGGACAGTCGCTGAGCTTCTTTTTTCCCTTAAACACCTGGGCCGCAAACGCCAGGCAGGTCTGTTCGTTGCACTGCCGGCAGTTGGACTGATCCAGCAGTCTCAGAATATCCATCGGGGTCTTGGGTTGAGACATATGATTCCTCCTTATTACAAAGAGATAATATAAGCATGTTTCAGTACAATGCATTTCTTTTCTTGTTTACGATGGTTTTGAGTTTATGCTCATATCGGACGATATGTTTTGTAATGCGCTGTTTCATTCCCGCATCCCGCATTGCCGCTGGATCGGATTTGATTTTAACGGTTTTGTATTTTAATCGCCGGGGTGCTCCCGGACAAGCACCGGACAAGCAAAGGAGGGCGTCGTAGTCTGAAGAATTGAAAGCCGGATGTGCCATGCCGACCGGAGGCCCGGTAGGGGGCGCGTCCAATATAGGGGATGCATTCCCAATACGTTTTTATGGCCGCCTGTTTTCTTTCAATTTTCCGCGGCCTGTGCGGGATTAGAGGTCAAGGACCCGGCCTGCGCCGCCGGAGACATATTGCTGCGGGTACATGGCGGCAATGCGGTCAATATGCCGGGTGCAATGGGTGGGGCAGATGCAAGAAAGGCCGGCAATCAGTTCAAAGTCGTCGAATCCGTGGAGCCCGCCGATGAGGGCGGCAGGATGTCCGAAGGCGGATGCTGCAGTAAGAATTTCACCGACTCCCGGGTGGGAGCACCCCGCAACCACAATCAGTCCTTCTTCCTGCCGGATTACCAGGGAATGTTCGATGGCCTTAAGCACTCCCGTGGAAAAGATTTCATCAAAAATTTTCGCCGGACCGGCAATGCGGCGCAGGCCGTGCAGATCAGGCATGGACTGCAAAGAGCCGGGTACGTAAATGTTCATCCGGTCAATACCGGAAACGGCCGAAAGCCCGCCGGTATGATCCCAGTGATCGTGGGAGATAAATACCGCGTCGATCCGGGAAGGCTCGATTCGGAGTGTTTTCATGTTCTGAGCGAGGATGTCCGCGCGCGCGCCCGTATCAAAGAGGATGGTTTTGCCGTGGGCCTCCACGAGGCAGGAAAAACCCCAGTCCGCCGCAAGGTTTTCCTGCCCCGTGGTATTGTCGTAAACGATGGTAACCCGCATATCAGCCTCGCTTTCACTGGCGCTTAGTTTTCCGTCTGCGGCTCGGGCCGGAGATACGCCCCCCAGTAGCTCAGACCCACGAAAACAACGCCGCCGATAATATTGCCAAGGGTCACCGGAAGCAGGTTTTTCACAAAAAATGCATACCAGGTGAGCCCGGAAAGATCGAGTCCGGCCGGTGCGACGCCCGCCCAGGTGTTCAGAAAAATTCCGCCGGGAATGAAATACATGTTGGCGATAGAGTGCTCGAACCCAATGGCCACAAATCCCATGATCGGAAAAAAGATAGCGAAGATTTTGCCGACAATCAGCCTTGAGGCAAGAGCCATCCAGACGGCCAGGCAAACCATCCAGTTGCATCCTACGCCGCGGACAAACGCCTCGGTAAAGCTTAAATTGACCTTGGAATGGGCGATTCCTACCGCAGCTTCTCCCAGTGCCCCGCCGCCGGTCTGCCAGAGCCCGGAAAAAACGAAAAGAAGCGCCAGGATGATGGATCCGATGAAGTTGGCCACGTACACAATGCCCCACCCGGTTAACACTTTTTTCCAGGTAATATGTCCGAGCACGACGCTGGAAATCATCAGGGTGTTGCCGGTAAACAATTCGGCGCCTGCAATCACCACCAGCATCAGCCCGATGCTGAAAGCCCCGCCGGCGATAAGCTTCTGCATTCCTATTCCCATGCTCGCCGGCAGGTCGAACGTCACCGACGTGGAAAACAGACCGCCGAAGCCGATGTAAGCGCCGCCCAGGATTCCAAGGACAAAAAGGGAAATCCACGGAGAGTTTGCCTTTGCCACGCCGACCGTCTGGGCTACGGTTTCGGCGATGGTCTTGGGTGCCTTGTCATCGAAGCTGGGCTTCGGGAATTTATCAATAATTCGGTCGAACCGGCGAAATGCCTTTTTTTCCTGGTCCATTTTCCTGGCCCTGGCCTTGTGAACCGCCGAGGAGATCTCTTCCGGCGTAAACGGCTTGGGCAGGTAATCCATCGCCCCGCGTTTCATGGCCTCGGCCGCTCGTTCCACAGCGGGATATCCGCTGATCATCAATATCGTCGAGTCGGGCGAGCGTTGTTCCAGCTCGGCCACTACATCCATTCCGTTCAGCCCTGGCATTTTCCAGTCGCACAGGATCACCGTGTAGTTTTCCTCCGAAGCCAGGCGTAGCCCTTCGGAAGGATCCGGGGTCGTGTCCACCTCGAAGCCTTCGGCAGTGAAAATTCGCTGGCAGGAGGAAAGAACCGCCTGGTCATCATCGATTACCAACAATCGTTCACGCATAATATGAATACTTTCTTTTAATAATGTATGTAGTACCCGAACGAAAACCAAGATTTTTTGTCAAGATCAAGGACGGCGAAAATTTTAACCGCAGGAATACCGGGCGTATTTTGAGGATTAAAATTTGAGCCGGCCCCAGAGATTGGCGAAAAAGACGGGTTTTGTTCAGGCATTATGTATACTGTTTATTTTCTGGCATTATGCACCGCTGCAATCAGTTCATCCGGGGTGAACGGTTTTTCCACGAATCCATAAGCGCCGATTGTCCGCCCCCGCCGGGTAGTCTCCGGCGTAAGATAGCCTGTCATGATCAGAATCCTCAAATCGGGATGTTTTTTTCTTACCATTTCAACCAGTTGAAAACCGTCGCTTTTCGGCATTTTGATATCCGTGAGCATCAGGTCGAAGGAATCATCCGAGGCAAGAGCCGCTTTGGCTTCAGCAGCGTTTCCTGCCACTGTGACCCGAATTGCTTCGGTCCCGAGGATGCGGCGGCAGCTTTCTGCCACCATGGGGTCGTCATCGACGATCAGCACATGCATAGGTTCTTACTGCTCCCGCTTCCCGGCCGGCGCCGGCGTCATGCTGGCATTGTTTTGAACCGGCAGCCAGACAGTGAAAATACTTCCCGCGCCAACGGTGCTCCGGACCGTGATGGACCCGCCGTGGCGTTCGATAATGCCGGCAGACACCGAAAGACCCAGGCCTGTACCCTTTCCCACTTCCTTGGTGGTAAAAAACGGATCGAAAAGGCGTTCCATGTCTGTGGCTGCGATGCCGCAGCCGGTATCCGCAACGGAAATCTCCACGCCGGGCGATTCCGACAAAGACATATCCGTGGAAACCGTAATGCTGCCATCCGCCTGGGTGGCATCCAGCGCATTGATCATCATGTTGATGATTACGCTTTGAATCTGGTTGCGATCCACGGTCACCTCCGGCAGATCGGCTTTCCCGGAAAATTCGAGGCTCACGCCCCGAACCAGCGCCTGATTTTCCATCAGCCGGACACAGTCTTCGACGAGTTCATTGAGATGGATGGTTTCCGTTTCCGGCCGGGTCTGGCGGGCAAAATCAAGCAGTCCCTTGACGATTTTCCGGACCCGCTCCGTCTGGATGGATACATTCTCCAGATCGGCCCGAACCGTTTCGGGCAGGTCGTTTCTGCGGAGGGTAAGATGCGTATAGGTGAGGACCGCCGTAAGGGGATTGTTGATTTCGTGGGCTACACCCGCAGCCAGCCTGCCGACGCTCGCCTGTTTCTGCGACTGGATAAGCCGGGTTTCACTTTCTTCCTTCTGGCGTTCCTCGCGCTGCTGCAGCGCCGTCATCATTTCCTGAAACTTTTTCTGCAGTACGCCGAAATCGCTTTTGGACACAGGGCCGATATCCGGGGACAGGTTTCCCTCGGAAACGTTGACGCTCGCCTGAATCAGCCGGTTGATGGGCCGGACGATCCGATCCGAAAGAAGCCATCCGACCAGCAGGGCAACCCCTACGCCCGCGAGGGTGATTCCGGTGAACACCATCAGCGCCGTCCGGCGGACATCGGCATACTGGGCTTCCAGGATCCCTACATACAGCATTCCCACCCGCTGACCGAAAATATCCAGGATGGGTTCATAGGCGGTGATATACCAGTCATCGACGACGATGGCCCGGTCAATCCATTTTTCACCGTCTTCCAGTACGCGGCGGACGACCTCTTCCGAGGCGACGGTCCCGACGGCCCGCTCGCCGTCCTGCCGGCGAACGGTGGTGGCAACGCGAAAGTCCTTCAGAAAAATTGTCGCCGTCCCCACGCTGCGTCCCTGATATTCTTCATTCTGGAAAACGGTCTCGGCGATCGTGTCCACAATGGTGGTTTCCCGGTTGATCAGAATGCCACCGTACACCACGCCTTTCACCGTTCCCGAGTGCATTACCGGTACGGCTGCTGCGATACCAAGGCCGGCGGTTTCTCCTTCGGCGGCCGGGAAGGCGCTCTTTACCGGCGGGGTCGTCTCCATTCGGGCGCGGCGGACAAGATCCGGACTCTCAGCCCGCAGAGCGGACGCCTCGAGTAGAATCGTTCCGGCAACCGGTTTTTTTTGCTTCAGGGCCGCTATGACCGCCGAATTTTCAGTCGGCGGGGTATTCCCGGGGGCGGGATGGGAGCCCACCCGGCAGATAACGCTCCGATCCGGCCGGACGATGCCGGCAAAATCAAGTCCCAGGCGATCTGCAACCTGTTCCAGCCGTTCTTTAATCGGGGATTCCTCTTCCATGAACAGGCTCGACTCAACATCGTTTCCCATGCTGAAGGTTTCCAGGGCTTTCCGGATATCCTCGCCTTTTTTATCGTAGAGCAGCCGGGCAACGTTCAGGTCCTGGCGCACCCGGTTGCTCACCTCGGAAACGACAGAGTCGTAGATCAGTTGGCCGCCCACAATCAGCGAGACAGCCCCGACCAGCAGGGACACCCCTAAAAAACTGATCATAAGCTTGGAGCGGATCGAATAGAACATGCTTTCCCGATAGCGTGATGAGATAGAATCATATCGTGTTAACAGTCAAACCAGCCCGGCGGCAGGCACAAAAAGAGCAAATCTTTATAAGAATATTACGAGGCTGTCAATTGAAACCCTTCGCATGAACAACGATTCTATCGGCGATCGGACAAACGAAACGCGTATGCCGGCCCGATTCGTTTATTTTCCGGTTATTGTTTGTTTTGATGCTTGATGTTGATTCCTTCAGCGATGAAGGCGACGTGCTCGGCGATATTGGTGGAAAGATCGGCGATTCGTTCCAGGCAGCGCGAAATGATGATGGTCTGGATGTTGCGGCGCATTTTCAGCACCCGCTTTTCAAATCCGGGGGAACTCGATGCCATGTCCTCAATTAATCCCTTGAGAACCTGCATGGTATATTCGTCGGCTTCGTCGTCCATAGCGGGGATTTCCCGGGCTGATTGAGCATCCATGTCCCGGAAGGCGTTCACTGCCAGAAAGAACATCTTCCGGGTAATCCCTATGAGTGAATCCATGGCGGGAACCGGTTCGATGGGGGGGTGCTGGCAGAGGAATATGGTCCGCTCCGCGATGTTGACGCACTGATCGGCAATGCGCTCCATGTCATTGCTGATGCGCATTATGCCAACGATCATCCGCAGATCTCGCGCCATGGGCTGCTCCAGGGCCAGAAGGCGCAGGGACTGCCGGTCGATGTCGAGTTCAATTTGGTTGATTTCCCGGTCCCCGTCGATGATGGTTTGTGCGAGATCGTCATCGCGCTCCTGGTACGCCTTGCACGCGTTGTCCAGCGACTTGCGTGCGGAAGCGGCCATCTTGTAAACCGTCATCTTCAGGTGGTCCAGTTCCTTATGAAAATTCTGACGCTCCATACTATTACGGGCCTCCTTGTTAACCGGACCGGGTTAACCGAACCGTCCGGTGATGTAGTCCTCGGTCTGCTTCAGCTGCGGCCGGGTGAAAAGGGTTTCGGTCTCTCCGGTCTCGATGAGCCGGCCCATGTAAAAAAAGGCCGTGATATCCGAGACCCGGGCCGCCTGCTGCATATTGTGGGTGACGATAACAATGGTGTAGTGTTGTTTCAGCTCGTGGATCAGGTCCTCGATTTTCTGTGTGGCGATGGGATCCAGCGCCGATGCCGGCTCGTCCATGAGCAGGACTTCGGGCCGGACCGCCAGAGCCCGTGCGATGCAAAGCCGTTGCTGCTGACCGCCGGAAAGGCCCAGGGCCGAAGCGTTGAGGCGGTCTTTCACCTCGTCCCACAGAGCGGCGTCTACCAGGCTTTTTTCCACGGCCTCCCGCAGGGCGGCCTTGTTCCGGTAGCCGTTTACCCGCAGGCCGTATGCCACGTTTTCGAAGATGGTCTTGGGGAAGGGATTGGGCTTTTGAAAGACCATTCCGACCCGTCGCCGCAGGTGCACCACGTCGATATCGGGCGCATAAATGTTCTGATCTCCCAAAAAAATTTCCCCGGATACATGGCTTGACGGTATCAGGTCGTTCATCCGGTTCAGGCAGCGTAAAAACGTGCTTTTGCCGCATCCGGATGGCCCGATCAGGGCGGTTGCCCCGCGCTCATGTATTTCCATGCAAATGCCCTCGAGGGCTTTGAAGTCACCGTAATAAAAGTCGAGATCTTTTACGGCGAATTTGACGGTTTGTGTCATGGCATCCTCGTTGTGAATCCTTACTTTGGCTTTCCGTTGTTTTACCGTATCAGGCTTCAGGTGCCGGCGGTTTCGTCCGGCGCAGGACCGTCTGCATGGGCCTTGCGAAGATTAAAATAAAATACGCTGCCGCGCCCTTTGCCATGGATCGGACTTTCCACCCATATTTCGCCGCCCATTCCGGCTACGGCGTTTCTGCAGATGGCAAGCCCCAGCCCGGTGCCGCCGGTATACCGGCTGCGTTCCTTGTCGACCCGGTAGAAGCGCTCGAAAATTCTCGTCTGATGTTGTTTGTCAATGCCAGGGCCTTCATCTTCGATTCCGAACAGCACGTTGTTGTTTTTTATTTCGGCAAAGACCCTGATGGTTGTACCTTGGGGCGAATAACGGATCGCGTTGTCCAGGAGATTGCCGAATACCTGCACCAGGGCCTGCCTGTCGGCCAGGACCGAGAGGCCGGCTTCCAGCCGGTTGTCAACGCTCACGTTCTTCTCCAGGGCCATGGGCGTGGAAGTCTCCAGGGCGTCCCGGAGGCAGGCGCCGGCATCCGTTTCCTCCATTTTTCCAAAAAAGGATTTTTCCTGCAGGCTTCTGAGCTGCAGCAGATCGGCCACGATGGCGGACATGTGGTCGGCATTCCGGTTGATGGTCTGCAGAAAGGATTTCGCCTCGTCGGGAAACGCAAACGGACCGGATAGAAGGGTTTCCACGTATCCTTTGATGGATGTGAGCGGGGTTTTGAGTTCGTGGGATACATTGGCCACGAAATCGCGGCGGATTTTTTCCAGGCGCTTTCGCTCGCTGACGTTGTAGAACACCACAAGGGCGCCGCCCTCCG
>SLPT01000271.1 GCA_007131845.1 Desulfobacteraceae bacterium
CGAAATCGCGCAAGCCTTGATCTTGAACTTTTTACAAAGCCGTCAGATCGCGACTTTTACGAGTGTATCAAACTTGAGACGGACACAGAGATCGGCGAAAAAAACGATTTTTGATCATGCATTATTATAGGCTATAAACTTATAGGCAGGGGAAAACAGGATGAAAAGTGATCGGTTCGTCAAGGAAACGCAAAACGCTCCGGCATCGGTCATAACCCGCCGACAATTTCTCCGTCTTTCCGCCATGGCCGGCGCCGGATTTCTGGCTGGATGCGCGGTGAACCCCGTCAGCGGACAGCGGGAGCTGATGCTCATGTCCGAAGCCCAGGAAATCGAGATAGACCGCCAGAATTCACCGCACCAGATCTCGGGCGACTACGGCACGGTGCAGGATAAGGCCCTCAACAATTACGTGGCGGGGGTCGGCCGAACCATCGGAGAAAGCACCCACCGCCCGGATATGCCCTACTCCTATCATACGCTTAACGCCCCGTACGTCAATGCATACGCCTTTCCGGGCGGCACCATCGGCATAACCCGGGGAATTCTGCTTGAAATGGAAGACGAGGCCGCACTGGCTGCGCTCATCGGTCATGAAGCAGGACACGTTGCTGCACGTCACACCAGCCAGCGGATGACGCGAAGCTTAATTGCCGGCGTATTGTTGTCCGGGGTTTCGGCCGCAGTCGATTCCCGGACGGGAGACCTGGTTGCCGGGCTTGGCGGTATCGGCGCAGGCGCCCTGCTGGCAGGGTACAGCCGCAACCAGGAGCGGGAGGCCGACGCCCTTGGCCTGGAGTACATGGCCCAATCCGGATACAACCCGGAGGGATTTCTGGGGCTGATGAGCATGCTCAATGACATGTCGGGAAAAAACGAAAGCGCCATGGCGGTTTTGTTTTCCACCCACCCCATGAGCTCCGAGCGTTATGAGACCGCCGTTCGTGAAGTCGATACCCGGTACGCCCAGGCGCGGAGGGACCGTCCCGCCTACAGGGAGCGATATATGGACCACACTGCCGGCCTCCGGCAGATCAGACCGGCCATCAAGGCAATGCAGGACGGCGACGGGGAAATGATGCGGAAAAACCCGGAAAACGCCCGTGAACACTATGAAAATGCACTAAAAACTGCTCCTGATGACTACGCGGCGAATCTCAAAATGGCCAAGTGCCTCCTGTCCCTGAAAAAAGAAGAAGACGCCCGCAGATACGCGGAAAAAGCCCGGGCAGTCTATCCGGAAGAGCCCCAGGCCATGCACGTGCTGGGAATGACGAACATCCGGCTCCGGGCCTTCGACAAGGCCCTTTCCTTGTTCGATGACTATGAAAAGAGTCTGCCGGGAAATCCGAATACCACTTTCTTCCAGGGTTTTGCCTACGAAGGGATGGGCCGCAGACGGGATGCGGCTCAGAAATATCAGGATTTTCTCGGAAAGGTGAACCAGGGGGACTATGCAGAGCATGCGTACAGCCGGCTCAAGGAGTGGGAATACATTTAGCATCCCGCGCACAAAGACACAAAACCTGCAACACGCCGGCGGCAACGCACGCCGGACGCTTGCACAGGAAGCGCCATGACCGGTAAACACCCGAAAGACTATATAAAAACAGCAGAAAAATGGCTGCTGGCCAACCCTTCCCCTCCGGAAACAGGAGCGGCAGCCTGGTTCTATACTGCAGGAAGAACCGCATACGCCGTCATCCGGGAGATAACCAACGGGCAGCTGGCCCTGTATGCCACGAGCCTGGTCTATACCACGCTGCTCAGCATCGTTCCGCTGCTGGCACTCAGTTTCTCGCTGCTTAAGGCAATGGATGTGCACCAGCGCATGGAACCCTTCCTGTTCCAGTTTTTCGAACCGATTGGTCCGCAAGGAATCGAAATCGCAGAGCAGATCCTTGTATTCGTGGACCAGATGAAAGTGGGCGTTCTCGGTTCGGTGGGCCTGGCCTTTTTGGTCTACACGGTCATTTCGCTTGTGCAGAAAATCGAGCTGTCCTTCAACACAATCTGGCGTGTTCCAAGCATGCGGTCTTTGGGGCAGCGCTTCAGCAATTACCTTTCCGTAATCCTGGTCGGCCCGCTTCTGATGGTTTCGGCCATCGGCATTACCGCCACGGTTTTTTCCACCACCATCATGCAGCGGCTCATGGAAATCGAACCTTTGGGGTCGTTTATCATCATTATGAGCCGTTTTACCCCCGTCTTTCTGGTAGTGCTCGCCTTTACCTTTTTATACGCCTTCATGCCCAACACCCGGGTCCGGCTCCGCTACGCCCTGATCGGCGGGTTGATCGCCGGACTGGCATGGCAGGCAGGAAGCATGGCCTTTGCCATATTCGTCGCCACCTCCACCCGGTACGCGGCCATCTACTCCAGTTTCGCCATCGGTATTTTTCTTCTGATCTGGATCTACCTGAACTGGATGATTCTTCTGGCGGGAGCGACTATCGTTTTCTATCTCCAGACGCCCGGCTCCATCGCCCTGCACAGAGACGTGGAGCCGTCTCCCGAGTTACAGGAAAAAGCCGCCATGACGATCATGTGGCAGGTTTGCAGGCCCTTTGCAAGAGGAGAGCCGCCGTCTGCGCGAAAAACCCTGGAAGAACAACTGAACATCCCATGGGAGGCGGCCCGGGATATCATCGAAAAGCTCATCCGGGCGGGGCTTTTGATGCCTGCGGGAGAAAACGGGGACCGCCTGGTTCCGGGAAGGGCCCTTGACCGGATCACGCCGAAAGACGTGCTGGATGCGGCCCGAAAGGATGAAGACCAGATCGTCTCCCGACTCCCCGATGTGTTGCCGGAAAACCTGGCGGGGGAACCCCGCCAGGGCGAGACGGCAACTTTCTCGGACCTGATGCGGCGCGAGTCGTCCTGACAGGCCCCACGCCCCGAGCACACCACGGCAGAGCGATCCGTCAGTTTGGCATCACGGATACCAGTGCGCTTCCAGGGCCCGTATGAACCGATATGGTAGCACCCAGTTCAGCCAGTGCAATGTTTTCCGGAGGCTTCCCGATAGACTGGGCAATCTTTTCCCGTGAGATCATGACCTCATCGAGATTGTCGGCATAAGCCATCCAGATCTCGCACTTTCCGTTCAGGCTCTGAAAGGTTTCTTCCGCCATGGCGACCAGGCGCTTGAGAGCCGTCTTCTTGCCCCTGTGCTTCTCCATCGGTACCAACCGGGCATCGCGGAGTTGTATAATCGGCTTGACGTCGAGCATGTTGCCCATAAATGCTTCAAAGGCGTTGACCCGGCCCCCTTTTTTAAGCCAGAGCAGATTTTCCACCGTAAAACCGAAAAACAGTTTGTCGCGAAACGGTCCAAGGTGCCGCTTCAGGTCAGCGGGCGGTACGCCCTTGCGTAAAAGCCCGACGGCCTTTTTGACCATAAGACCGAGGCTGATGCTCACGCTCCCCATATCATACACATGAACACGGGCGGCATCCTGTTTGTCCAGAAACTCTCTTGCGGCACAGGCGCTCTTGTAATTTCCGGAGAGTTCTCTGGACAGGTGAAACGAAACCACCTCATCGTAGTTGGAAAGTAGCTCTTCGTACAAGCGGGTGCACTCGAAGGGGTAAAAAGGAGCAGTGCGGACTTCCTTTTTCTTCTTGAGTGTTTTAATTACCTCGGTGTTGGTGATGGACTCGCCATGAAGGTGATCTTTTCCGTCCACGAAAATATGGACCGGCATGATATGCAGTCCAAGTTTCTTTGCCATTCCGGGGGGGAAATCCGCCGTTGAGTCACAGACTAATGCTATTTTCCGGGCCATGTAAAACCTCCTTCTGATAATAAAATAAAGGAAGCTGTTATAACAGACAATCTGTCTGCTGCACAAGCACTATGAAAACTTTTTCAATTCTTCTTGACAAGCAGAGCAAAAAAACGTTTAATTGCAAGATTTGAAAAAAACACCTTATCCTTGCTCCGGATAAACCTGCGGCAAAACGCCTTCGGGAAAAACCGGGGCTGAACGAACCGAAAGGAGATGGAATGAACCGCTACGAAACATTTATTATTTTTGAAGCCGACCTGGCGGAGGAGGATCGCAAAACGATCCTGGACCGTGTGGGATCGCTTGTGAGCGACAGCGGCGGAACGACGATCCTCTTTGATGAATGGGGAACAAGAAAGCTGGCTTATCCGATCCGGAAAAAGAACCAGGGCTATTATGTGCGTATGGATTACTGCGGCAGGGGCAAGGCGGTCGAGGCTATCGAGCGCATCCTTCGGCAGGACACGCGCATCCTGCGATTCATGACGGTACGCATGGCAACAGATGCGGACCCAGAAGCCCTGTTGGCCGAAATGGCCCCCTCTGCCCAGGAGTCTGCGCCGGAAGAACCCGCCGGTGAGTCCACGGAAGAAGCCGCCAAAGAAACCGCTGGGGAAGCCGCCGGGGAAGCTTCCGGAGAAACCGCCGGGGATACCGCCGGGGAAGCCCGGGAAGCGCCTGCTTCCGATGCCGCAGCCGAAACCGAAACCGCCGAAGAACCTCAAAGCGCCGGGAAGGAGTAACAGACAATGGCAGTAATGAATAAAAGACGTTTTTTCCATCGGCGCAAGGTCTGCCGATTCTGTGCCGACAGCAAGCTCAAAATAGACTACAAAGAGCCGAATACGCTCAAATATTTCATCACCGAACGGGGAAAGATCATTCCGCGGCGCATATCCGGAACCTGCGCCAGGCACCAGCGCCATCTAGCCCTTGAAATCAAGCGTGCCCGGAAAATTGCGTTTCTCCCGTATGTGGGGAACTACGAACAATAAATCCGCTCTGCCGGGTTATCTGCGGAATAACGCTTTTTCTCATCCATGCAATTGCAAATGAACGATTGTTACTGATCGATTGCAACGGATGGGGCTCTGAGGGCTGCCGCAGCGTTTTTCCCGGCAAATTAAATGTATCTTGCCGAAAGGCGGGGCGCATTCGCTATTATCGCGGATTTTTATATTTCATCAAAAACGATACCGGAGAGTTACGATGAGAGTCATATTAAAGGAAACCATCGATACACTTGGAATCATCGGTTCCGAGGTAGACGTGAAAAACGGTTATGCGAGAAACTACCTGATCCCCCAGGGCAAGGCGGTTAATGCAACCGAACAGAATCGCCGGCAGATGGAGCAGGAACGAGCCAAGATCGAGGTCCAGATGGCCAAGGAGCGGGAAGCCGCAACCCAGATGGCACAGCGGATCGATGGTCTTACCTGTCGCATCCCCGCTAAGGTTGCGGATGCAACGCGCCTCTACGGATCCGTTTCAACCAAGGACATCGCCGATAAACTTCAGCAGCAGGGAATCGATATTCCCAAGCGGATGATTCTGCTGGCCGAACCCATCAAGCAGACCGGCACGTACCAGGTGCCCATAAGAATCTACAAGGACGTGGAGCCGGAAGTCACGGTGGAAGTCGTCTCCGACAAAGAAAAAGAAGAGCAGGGCGGGCAGGAACAAAAGCAATAAGGTGAGCCGGCGGTTTTTCGAAACACATTCCGGGAAACCGCCGGCCGGTTCGGCATGTTTTGAACGTTTGCCGCACGGTACCATCCATCATCCGTGATATGCTACACCCATGAAACCATCGCGCTCCAAAACCGCATCCGATCCCACCTTTCAGAAACTACCGCCGCAGAGCATCGAGGCGGAAGAGTCGATCATCAGCGCCGTACTGCTTGACAACAATATTCTTTTGGATATTTTGGAAAGCGTAACTGCCGATGATTTCTACAAACCCGCCCACCAGAAAATCTTTGCCGCCATCACAGACCTGTTTGCCGAGGGCGAACCGGTCGACCTGGTGACGCTGGCCGAACGCCTGAAGCAAAACAACCACCTCGAAGCGGTCGGCGGCGCGGTTTTTTTGGCAAAGATCGTCGACACCGCCCCTGTTCCGGCCAATGCCGTGCATTATGCCCGGATCATCCACGAAAAGGCGTCGCTCAGGAAGATGATTTCCACCGCCAACGAAATCGTGGCCCGCTGCTACGAGGAAAGCGGCGAGGTGGACGAAGTGATCGACTACGCGGAAAGCATGCTTTTTGACATCGCGGAGCAGAAGGTCAAGCAGAATATTTATCCCATCGGGCAGATCATCGACGCCAACATCGATGCGCTCGAGGAACGGCAGGGCACTTCGGGAATGCTCAGCGGCGTCCCGTCGGGATTCAAGAAACTCGACGAACTGACCTCCGGCTTCCAGCGATCGGATTTGATTATTATTGCGGCCCGTCCCGGCATGGGGAAGACCGCTTTCGCACTCAATTTGGCCCGCAATGCAGCGGTCGATTCGAACAGCGGCGTGGCCATGTTCTCTCTTGAAATGTCCAAGGAACAGCTATCCCTGAGGCTATTGTGCTCCGAAGCCCGCATCGACTCCTCCCGGATTCGGGACTCCTATTTCAACGATGACGACTGGCTCCGGCTGACCAACGCGGCGGGCGTACTTTCCGGGTCCCCCATCTTCATAGACGACTCCACCAACCTGAGCTCCCTGGACATCAAGACCAAGGCAAGGCGGCTCAAACGGGAAAAAAATATCGGAATGATCATTATCGACTACCTCCAGCTCATGAGACCGGCCCGGTCCCAGGAGCGAAGGGACCTGGAAATCTCGGAAATGTCGAGAACACTGAAAGGGCTTGCAAAAGAACTCGATATTTCCGTAATCGCCCTGTCGCAGCTCAACCGGCGTCTGGAGGAACGAAGCGACAAGCGACCCCAGCTTTCCGACTTAAGAGAGTCCGGCGCCCTTGAACAGGACGCGGATCTGGTTATATTTATATACAGGGATGATGTTTACAACGACGATGAAAACAATCCCGAAAGAAACATCGCGGAAATTCAGCTTGCAAAACAGCGTAGCGGGCCAACCGGCACTTGCCGGCTCGTGTTCAAGGGAGAATACACAAGGTTTGAAAACCTGGCATACGGGGACTTCGGCCCTGAAATGTAAACATCATAAAAAAGACGGCCAAAAAGGATCAAACCCAGAATACTGAATGAAAAAAATATATGGTAATACCGGTGGACTGAAGGCAACCCAGATACGCCGGATCGAAAATCTTCACCACTACCGGGTCCCGCCCGAAGAAGTGATCTCGGAGCCGCTTGCGGCTGAAATCTGCTTGCTCACCCATGAAACCAGACGGCAAATCGGCCTGCTGATCGACCGTTCCGGCAGGCTGGTCACCGTGATCGTGGGCGATCACCGCAAGATCGAAATTCCCGATACCAGCGATTACAAGGCGCCGCCGGGCCGACTTAAAGGCATCCGGTGCGTGCATACCCACGTGAAAGACGAGGCGCTGACCAAGGACGACATCACCGACCTTTCCCTGTTGCATCTGGATTTAATGGCCGCCATCACGCCCACGCCGGATGGCGATCCCAAAGAGATGCACATCGCCCACATCCTGCCGGCGCCCGCGAAAAACGGGGAACGGCACCGCCTGCTGGATCCCGTATCGCTTGAAGCACCGGACGGGGCAGCGATTATCGACTGCTTCGCCTTGATCAAGGCCGTAGAGGACGAGCTGTCCCATTACCAGCGGGTGCGACGGGTAGACACCGGAAAGGAACGGGCCATCCTGGTTTCCGTGACCACCGAGCCGCGGCACAGGGCCATGGCATCCATGGACGAGCTTTCGGAGCTTGCCCGCTCCTGTGGTATCCAGGTCATCGACACCGTCATGCAGTCCAGGAAGAAGGTCAACCCCCGCTTCGTGATGGGGACCGGCAAGCTCGAGGAACTGACCATCCATGCCATGCAGCAAGGCGCGGACCTGATCATATTCGACCAGGAGCTGAACCCGTCCCAGATCAAGGCAATCACGGATTTGACCGAATTCCGGGTTATCGACCGGACGCAGCTCATCCTCGACATATTCGCCCAGCGGGCCACGTCGCGCGACGGCAAGATCCAGGTGGAACTGGCCCAACTGAAGTACATGCTTCCCCGCCTGGCTACCAAAAACACCGCCATGTCGCGGCTTACCGGCGGAATCGGCGGGAGGGGTCCCGGTGAGACCAAGCTGGAAATCAACCGGCGGCGCGTCCGGGACAAGATTACCCGACTTGAGAAATCCCTGGATAACCTGAAAAAGCAACGCTTTCAGCAGAAGGCCCGGCGCGCCAGGAACCAGCTTCCGGTCATATCGATCATCGGCTACACCAACGCGGGAAAATCGACCCTGCTCAACACGATGACCCACAGCGATGTTCTGGCGGAGAGCCGTCTTTTCGCGACACTCGACCCATCGAGCCGGCGGCTTCGGTTTCCACGGGACACTGATGTCATC
>SLPT01000149.1 GCA_007131845.1 Desulfobacteraceae bacterium
GTTTCCTCCGGGCTTTTCGGGTATCTTTCCTATGACCTCAAGGCATATATCGAACGGCTCCCGAAAACCGTCATGGACGTCTTTCACCTTCCCCTTCTGGTGCTTTCCGCCCCTTCTGCGATACTGACGGAAGACCGGGAGACAGGAAGCCGGTTTTTACACCTGGCGGCCTGGAAGCCGCCGGAACAATCCTCCCCAAAGACCCAAGAGGCTCCGGGTCCGGATCCCGAAGCGGTGCGGCGGTTTTTTTTCGGTCGTCTGGAAGGGCCTCCGGCGTCCTTGGCCGCTGATGGCGCACCATCTTTTGCCGGCGACGGAAACGCCTTTGCATCGTCTTTTTCCAGGAAGACCTACATGGCAGCGGTGGAGCGGATCAAAGAATACATCGTCTCCGGCCATATTTACCAGGCAAATCTTTCCCAGCGCTTCGAAGGGGCTTTTTACGGATCTGCCTTCGCCATGTTCCGGGAGTTGTTCGAAACAGCCCCGGCCCCGTTTTATGCCTACGTGAACGCGGGCGATCACCAGGTTGTATCCACCTCCCCGGAGCGGTTTCTTCTTCGTTCCGGCCGGCGCGTGGAGACCCGGCCCATCAAGGGAACCCGCCCGCGCGGGACGACGCCCAAAACGGACCGGGAAAACGCCGAAGCGCTGATGGCAAGCGCCAAGGATGACGCGGAGTTGTCCATGATCGTCGATTTGATGCGAAACGATCTCGGGCGCGTCTGTGAGGGGGGCAGCGTGCGCGTATCCGAGCACCGGCGTCTGGAATCCTACAAAAATGTCTTTCACCTGGTGTCGGTGGTGGAGGGGACGCTCCAGAAAGACAAGGACAGTGTCGATCTTCTTTTGGCGGCCTTTCCGGGCGGTTCGATAACGGGCTGCCCGCGGATCCGGGCTATGGAAATCATCGACGAGCTCGAGCCCTGCGCGCGGCATATCTACACGGGATCGATTGGCTACATCGGCTTTAACGACACCATGGATCTTTCCATCGCCATCCGCACCGCCACCATCACGAAAGGCCGGATTTGTTTTTCCGTGGGCGGCGGCGTGGTGTTTGATTCCGACCCGTCCGACGAGTACGAGGAGACCCTCCATAAAGGCAAGTCGATCATGGGCATGTTCGAAAAAAAAGACTCCCCGCCGGAAGTGCCGCCTGCCAAGGCATGGTTTAACGGTGTGCTGGTACCCGCCGAAGACGTCCGGTTCGGGGCGGGGGAAAAGGGGGTGCGATACGGATACGGGTTTTTCGAAACGATCCGGGCGGAGCGGGGACATCCGGACTATCTGAAAGAGCACATGGCGCGGTTTGACCGGACCTGGCAGGCGCTTTTTTCATCGCCGCCGCCCGATATGACATGGCAGGAGATTATTCGCCAGGTCATATCGGCAAACGGACTGGCGGAACGCCTGGCCGTCGTCCGGATCACCGCTGCCTGCATCGACGACGAAACAATCCCTGTTTCCGCAAATATCGCGGTTACCGCGGAGCCGGCAAAACACCGGCTGTCGGTGCCAGGCAAGGATGCCCTGGATGTAGCCGTCTACCCGCATCCCCGCCAGACGCCCCTGGCGGATCACAAGACGCTGAACTATCTCTATTATTATCTTGCCGGAAAATGGGCAAAGCAAAACGGTTACGACGAGGCCGTGATACAAAACCCGGACGGAACGGTATCCGAGACCAATACCGCAAACATGATCTGCATCCGGGGCGATTGCGCGGTGATCCCCGCATCGGCCCACGTACTTTCCGGCATCATGGCGGAGAAGGTGAGCGCCTTTTTGCAAGACAGTGGATGGCGCGTGGTGAAAGAGCGTCTATCCACCGGCGACCTGCATGGTTTTGACGCGGTTTTTCTGACCAACTCTCTGCTGGGGGCGGCATGCGTCCGCTCCGTGGACGGCCGCCCCATCCCGGTGGATAAAAGCCTTTACAAACGCATCAACCGCCATGTCTTGCAGGGCGGGACCGGCTGAAAAACGCGCCAGATTCAGGTATTCAGTGCCCCAGCGCTTCCCGGATTCGCGCCATGGCGGTTTCCACGTTTTCGGCGCTGTTGAAAGCGGAAAGCCTGATATGACGGGTTCCGCATGTGCCGAATCCGGCGCCCGGAGTGCAGACCACCCCGGCCTTGTTGAGCAGCATGTCGAACAAATTCCAGGAATCGGTTTTCGCATCGATCCAGACATAGGGGGAATGCTTTCCGCCGACATAATCGTATCCCAGCGCATCCATTTCCTTGCGGATTCTGTCGGCGTTGGCCATGTATCCGGCGATGATTTCGGCGCACTGGCGTTTTCCCGCCTCGCTGTAAACCGCTTCCGCCGCCCGCTGTACCGGGTAGGATACGCCGTTGAACTTGGTGCTGTGCCGCCGGTTCCAGAGTGCATGGAGGCTATGGGCGCTTCCTGACGCATCGTAGGCCATACATTCTTTGGGCACCACGGTAAACGCGCAGCGGGTTCCCGTAAAGCCGGCGGTTTTGGAAAAACTGCGGAATTCCACGGCCACTTCCCGGGCGCCGGGTATTTCGTAGATGGATTTCACCATTGAGTCGTCCCGTATAAAGGCCTCGTAAGCGGCATCAAAGAGGATCAGGGCCTTGTTTCGGCGCGCGTAGTCGACCCATCCGGCAAGGGCTTCCCGGGTGACGGTGGCGCCTGTCGGGTTGTTGGGAAAGCATAAATATATCAGGTCGACGGGGGTGTCGGGAATCTGCGGGATGAAATCGTTTTCCGGGGTGCTTTCAAGATAGACGATGTTTTCGAAGCGTCCGTCCCGGATGGGGCCGGTTCTTCCGGCCATGACGTTGGTGTCCACGTAGACGGGATACACCGGGTCCGGAATGGCGATGGTGATATCGGTGGAAAGAATTTCCTGGAAGTTTCCGGTATCGCACTTGGCCCCGTCGCTGATGAAGATTTCGTCGGCGTTGACCTCGGCGTTGCGCGCGGCAAAATCGTTTCGGGCGATGGTTTCCCGCAAAAACGGATACCCCTGCTCCGGGCCGTATCCCCGGAACGTGCCGTCCGCGGCCATTTCATCCACGGCCTTGTGAAACGCTTCAACGCATGCCGGGGGAAGCGCCCGGGTGGCATCCCCGATACCCAGGCGTATGATTTCTCTTTCCGGGTTATTTTCGGAGAATTCGTTGATTTTCTGTGCAATGGTGGCAAACAGGTACGAAGTCTGGAGCTTCAGGTAATGTTCATTGATCCGGATCATGGGAATATCCTTAAATAATTTGGTTTGTCATGGTATCTTCTTCCGGGCGAATAATCTTGATGCACTCGTAAAAGTTTAAGATCAAGGCTTGCGCGATTTCGAAGAATGCAGCGTACTTGTCGTACGTGAAATTCTGAGAAATCGCGCGTAACGCAGATATTGGACTTTTTTCGAAGCCGTCAATCTTGTTGCATTCTATAATCCAACATGCGCTTGCTTGTCAATCGACGGACTTCAACCGGTTTTGGGCGGCAGGGCAATCTATAGCGAAATTCCGCGGCATCCAGGCATCCGCAGGTTAAAGTTGCCGGCGATTGCCCTGTTTTGAACGGGAATTGTTGTTGCATTCTGAGCGGTTATGGTATATATAAGAAGACTTTTGCCTGCCGGGTTGAAACCGTTTTTCCGGATGCATGTCCCGGCGGCCGGGGGGTGAAACAGGCCCATGGAGTATACGAAACCCGTTGATTTGGCACCGTTACGGCACCTGGCGCCCCTGGTCCGGAAAGTTGCCGGCACCATCGCCGCTCATTCCATGATTGCAGCCGGTGATCGGGTGCTTGTGGGGGTGTCCGGCGGTATGGATTCGGTTGCCCTGCTGCGTGTCCTGGAGGTCCTTGGCGAATCCGAAGGGTGGCGCCTCGGTATCGCACACCTGCACCACGGCTTGCGGGGGGCGGAAGCCGACCGGGATGCGGCTTTCGTGGAAGACCTTGCAAAAACAAGGAACGTGCCTTATTATAAGAAACGGGTCGATCTTCATAAAATACGAAAGCAATCCGGCAGAAATCTTGAAGAGGCCGGGAGAGACGCCCGGTACGCCTTTTTTCATGAGATCGTCAGCCGGTTCGGATTTGACCGGATTGCGGTGGGGCATCACCTCGAGGATGATGCGGAGCTTATACTGATGAACATGCTGCGCGGCAGCGGACCGGCCGGAATGTCGGGCATTCCGCCCGTACGCGGACGGATCGTCCGGCCGCTCATCAACTGCCGCCCGAAGGAAATTGAATCGTTTCTGCGTTCCGAAAACATTGCATATGTCCACGACCAGAGCAACGACAATACCCGGTTCCAGCGCAATCATATCCGCCATCGACTGATCCCCGCACTCGAGCAGTATAATCCCCGTGTTGTCGAAAGTCTTCACAGGATGGGACAACTATCCGCCGGGGAAAACCGGTGGATCGAATCCCTGGTTTCCCCTGTTTTCGAAAGGGCGGTATCGGATCGTAGCACGGGGAGACTCGTTATGGATACCGGTATCCTGGTTTCGCAGCCGGAGCCTGTCGCGCGGCGAATGGTGCGCAAGGCGATTCTGGAGGTAAAAGGAAGCCTCCGGCGCATGGCTTTCCGGCATGTTGATGCGGTGCTGGAACTTGCCCGCAGATCCGCCGGGCCGGGCGCTCAGCTTCATCTTCCGGGGAACGTGCGCGTGACGAGATGCGGAAACGGGATGGGCGCCGAGGGCTTGGTGTTTGCCGCCGAAACAAAGCCCCTTCGCACAAGTGCTCCGGCCGTGCCGGATACGCCGGTTTTTTCGCATATCGTGACGCGGGATGCGGCTGTTTCAAGTTGCATCGATATTCCGGAAGCCGGGTGCAGAATGCTCTTTTCCCGCTATCCGGCTCATTCGATCCGTTTGTTTCCGGGACCGGATACCGCCGTGGCCGATTGGGGCGGGCTCGATTTTCCGCTGGAGGTTCGAAACGTTTTACCCGGCGACCGCTTCGTGCCGCTTGGCATGAAGCATTCGCAGAAACTGAAAAATTTTTTCATCAACAACAAGGTGCCTCGATACAGGCGGCCTCTTGTTCCGCTGGTCACCAGCGCGGGGCGGATCGTGTGGATCGCCGGGATGCGCATGGATGATCGGTTCCGGGTGACCGACAAGACCCGGGCGGTGCTCGTTATCCGGCAGGAGCCACTGACAGGTGGTAAGCGGTGAGTATAGCCGTCAAAACGGGGATAAAAACATAATCAATCACATGTATACCGATACGCGTGCGGAGGATTTCTGACTTGAACGCATTCAACAAGAATCTGGCATTATGGATCGTCGTCGCCCTGATGATGGTCATGCTGTACAATCTGTTTGCCACCCAGCCCCAGAATCAGGTGGAGGAAATGGGCTACTCCGAGTTCCTTTCCATGGTGGAGGGCCAGCGCATTGCCGACGTCGTGATCCAGGGCGATGAACTGACCGTTACCGACACCAACGGGAATACCCGCAAGGTGTATGCCCCTTCGGATAATGACCTGGTCCGGATTCTCCGGGAGAACGGGGTCGGCATCACGGCCAAGCCGGAAGAGGAAACCCCGTGGCTGGTTTCGGTTCTGGTTTCCTGGTTCCCCTTTCTGCTGCTTATCGGCGTCTGGATTTTTTTCATGCGGCAGATGCAGGGGGGCGGCGGAAAGGCGCTTTCTTTCGGTAAAAGCGGCGCCCGGATGCTTTCGGACGACGCCCAGAAAGTAACCTTTGAAGATGTGGCCGGCGCGGACGAAGCCAAGGAAGAGGTCACCGAACTCGTCGAGTTCCTGAGAAACCCCAAGAAATACACCCGGCTTGGCGGACGCATTCCCAAAGGCGTGTTGATGGTCGGCGGCCCCGGTACCGGCAAGACGCTTCTGGCGCGGGCCATCGCCGGCGAGGCGGGCGTTCCCTTTTTCTCCATCAGCGGATCTGATTTCGTGGAGATGTTCGTGGGCGTGGGCGCATCCCGTGTGCGCGACCTGTTTGTTCAGGGGAAAAAGAACGCCCCGTGCATCATCTTCATCGACGAAATCGACGCCGTGGGGCGCCAGCGGGGAGCCGGGCTCGGGGGCGGCCACGACGAGCGGGAGCAAACCCTCAACCAGCTTTTGGTGGAAATGGACGGCTTCGAATCCAACGAGGGCGTCATCCTGATCGCTTCCACCAACCGGCCGGACGTGCTCGATCCGGCCCTGCTCCGGCCGGGCCGCTTCGACCGGCAAGTGGTGGTACCCATGCCCGATATCAAGGGACGCACCGAGATCATCAAGGTCCATCTGCGCCGCGTACCGTCCGAGGATATCAACGTGGTCAACCTGGCCAAGGGAACCCCCGGTTTTTCCGGTGCGGATCTGGAAAACATGGTCAACGAGGCGGCGCTGATCGCCGCCCGGAAGGACAAGGAAAAGGTGTCCATGGAGGATTTCGAGGACGCCAAGGACAAGATTTTCATGGGGCTTGAGCGAAAATCCAAGGTCATGCGGGAAGAGGACAAGAAAACCACCGCCTACCATGAGGCCGGCCACGCACTGGTTGCCCGTTTCCTCCCCGAAACCGATTCCATCAACAAGATCACCATCATTCCCCGGGGAAGGGCCGCAGGGGTTACCTGGTTCCTTCCGGAGGAACGGGATTTTATCTTCAGGGACCAGCTGAAAAGCGAGCTTGCGGTGGCCATGGGCGGACGCGCCGCCGAGGAGATCGTCTTTAACCGGATCAGCACCGGTGCGTCCAATGACATCAAGAAAGCCACCGAGCTGGCTCAGAAGATGGTTCGCTCCTGGGGAATGAGCGATGAGCTGGGACCTTTGACCTATGGCCAGCAGGATGAGCAGATCTTTTTGGGCCGGGAGATTGCCCAGCACCGGGATTACTCGGAGGCAACCGCTCAGAAGATCGATTCCGAGATTGCCGTGGTGGTAAAGGATTCATACGCCAAGGCCAAGGAAATCCTGACGGATAACCGGGATATCCTCGACAAGCTGGCGGAGATTCTCCTGGACAAGGAAACCGTGATGGGCAAGGAGCTTGACGAGCTCATCATCGGCATGCGACCCGGTGTCAAGCTGCCGTTTGATGACGTATCGTCCGAAGCGTCGGCGGATCAATCTTCAGGCAATTCCACGGATGCATCCCCGAACCCTTCAACCGACCGGTCAGTGGATCCGGCCAGGACTTCCGATGCGTCCGTTTTGCAGGAGCCGGATGAAGAAACCGGCTACGAGCCGGAAAAATATGCGGAAGAATACACTGCCGCCGGAACCGGTGAAAACGCTGAAGCGGAGGCTCAACGGGAAAAGAAGTCCGCCGATGAATCCGAAACCGTATAATCTGGAAACGAAAAACGGCGTGCTGGCTCTGGGATCAAGCACCTGCATCATGGGGATTCTCAATGTCACGCCGGATTCCTTTTCGGACGGGGGTCGGTATTTTTCCCTGGATGCCGCCCTGGAACGCGCCCGGCAATTGATCGCGGACGGGGCGGATATCCTGGATATCGGGGGAGAATCGAGCAGGCCGTTTTCCGAACCGGTCAGCGAGGCGGAGGAGCTTCGCCGGGTGATTCCGGTGATCGAGCACCTGGCGAGGAATCTGGATGTGCCGATTTCCATCGATACCACCAAGGCATCCGTGGCAAAACAGGCCCTGGCGGCCGGCGCCGCGATGATCAACGACATCAGTGCGCTTCGTTTCGATCCGGATATGGCCGGTGTGGCGGCGGATACCGGTGCCCCCGTGGTTTTGATGCACATGCTGGGATCGCCCAAAGATATGCAGGTCGATCCCAGTTATGACGACTTGATGGGCGAGATTCATTGGTTTCTGGAGCGCGCGGTCCTGGATGCGGAAGAAGCCGGAATTTCCCGGACGAAAATCATCATTGATCCGGGCATCGGGTTCGGTAAAACAGTGTCGCACAACCTGGAGTTGATCCACCGGCTTGACCGGTTTTCGGATCTGGATGTTCCCATCCTGGCAGGACCCTCCCGGAAGGCGTTTATCCGAAAGCTCCTGGCCGGAAAAAACCAGCTCGACAACGAAGCCGATGCATCCCACGACGCGGTGGAGACCGGAACCGTGGCCGCCGTTTGCGCATCGATCCTCAGCGGCGCCCATATCGTCCGCGTGCATGACGTTGCCCGCACCCGCGCAGCCGCCACCATCGCAGATGCCGTCAAAAACGCCCAACAGTAAGGAATATCGTTGATGCTTCTCGTGCTGGATGTCGGAAATACGCATACCGTGGTGGGTTTTTATGACGACGATCGATGGATCCACGACTGGCGGATCCACACGGAAACCCGGCTGACGGATGACGA
>SLPT01000313.1 GCA_007131845.1 Desulfobacteraceae bacterium
ATTACCGCATGGGGGAATATGAAACGGCCAGAAGATACTACCGGGAAGCGCTGGACATGGAGCGCCGGTTCCCCCGGGCCCTGCACGGATTGGGCCTGGTAGCCCTTGCGACCGGAGATACCGATGAGGCGATCCGGCGCTTTGAGGAGGTGTTGGAGGAGACGCCCAATGCCGGGCATATATACATGGACCTGGCAAGGGCCTACGAGCAGCGGCATGAATACTCCAAGGCCCTGAATACCTATGAGCAGGCGGCAGCCATCGGCAGGAACACCCGCCTTCAGGACGAAGCGGAGGAGGCAATGCGGGAGCTGCGGCGCAGATGGTAGGTTTCATGTCATGGGCGTCAGGACAGGATCCGGATCACCCGCTCCAGGTCGTCCGCGTCCTTTTTGTAAACACCCGTATGGATGGCCGGGGACGTTTCCCCGGTCATCATGGTCGCATGCTCCGTTTGGCCGTAAAGACACAGCGCGATTCGGTCGATTTGGTGCATTTCATGTTTCGTTTCCTCCTCGTTGATTGCCGCGATGGACATACCCCGCATCATTAGCGCCTCCACGGGCTGTTTATCCAGGTCTTTCCGGTTTTTCTCCGCCCGTTGGATCATTTCCACGCAGCGCCGCTTGCGGTCCATAAGTGCATCGTAGAGATTCTCCCGGTCATCCATGCCATCAAGAACCCTGCACAGCAAGTCGAAAAGCGCCATACTCTCCGGATCATCGCCGTCCATACGGGTTAAAAACGTTTCAACCGGAACGCGCCGGTTTTCGGTAAAGGCAAATCGCGCGTTGCGGAGCCTGACCGCAAGCGCTGCTGCACGCCGTGGCGATCCGGCACGCTCATGCACGGTTGACAGGATGCCGGGATCGATCTGTCGGTCCAGTCCCAGTCTCCGGACAAACCGGGCTGACGCTTCGCCGGGGATCGGTATGGATGCCGGGGTATCAATGTCCGGAAAGAAAATGCCGGCTTCGATGGAACTGGCAGCAAGCATTTCTTCCACCATGTCGCGCTCTTTCCGGGCGAGCGCGCCGCATTCCTGCACAGCCGGCTCCAGGCGCTCCTGCTGGATTATATCCGGGTAAAAGATCATGTCGCAAATGCTTTCGGCCTCGAAGTCCAGCGGCTGGGAAAGCGCCCGTGCCAGGTCCGCCGGCTGCGCAATGCCGCATGTGGATTCCAGGAAATGGGCAGTTTCCTTTGATAAGTAGATTCCCTGCCCAAGCAGTGCTTCTATGGCATCGGCCAGCTTTTGGATGCGTGGTTCCGGTTTCATATAATCAACCTTTTGAGGCTTCCATAAAAGCCGGTTTTATCTGTGTTAATCCGTGTGATCCGTGGGCTGTGCTTTCCACTTTTTCGAATATTTTAGCGCCATGTATCACACGGGAACATAGGATGCGCTGACGAAGGAAACGCATCCTATCCCTTTTTACAAAGCCGTCAGATATATGCCCGCAGCCGCAGTTCCACGGGATGCGGGTTCAGATACGTCTGCTCCCGCAGGTAGGGCTGATCGTATTTCCGCACGTAGTGGTTAAGCAAGGTAATGGGGACAATCAGGGGAACATGCCCGCTCCGGAACCGGTCGAAAACCTCCAGGAGTTCCTGCTTCTCGTCGGTGGTCAACTGCTTTTTGAAGTATCCCATGATGTGATGCAACACATTGATGTGCTTTGCTGGCGTCGCCTTGAGCCGGAGCGCATCCATTAGCAGGTTTTCATAATGCCGGTGGATAGATGTGCCGTCATCCGGCTTCTCCGTTCCGGCCACGATTCTCCCCATCCTGCTTGCGTGCTTCTGGCTGTGGGACATGACGAGCAGCTTGTTTCTGGAATGAAAGTCGACCATGCCGCTTTTTTTCGGATTTTTCGATATTGTGTCCCGCCAGCGTTTCAGGGTGAAGATCTGCTCGATGAAGTTTTCGCGGAGTCCCGGATCACGCAGCCGCCCTTCTTCTTCCACGGGTATGAGCGGAAAATGTTCGGTAAAGATCCGTGCGAAAATCCCCACCCCTTTTTTATCGGGCATGTTCTTGTCGTTGTAAACCTTGACCCGCATCAGGCCGCTGCTGGGCGAGTCCTTTTTGAAAATATAGCCGTGAAGATTTTCCTTTTCGAGTGCCGCAACACGGTCTTTCGCCCACCGGATCATCCGCTGTGTGTGATCGATGCCCGTTTTGTTTGTAATAAGTCGTGGTTCGGCCGGATCACCGACCAGTCGCATGGCTTCCCGGGGAATGCCGAGACCGGCTTCCGCTTCCGGGCATACGGGTACGTATTTTACGTACTGTCCCAGCGTGTCGCGCAGAAAATGGTCCAGCTTGTGGCCGCCGTCGTAGCGGACGTTTTCGCCCAGCAGGCAGGCGCTGATACCCAGGGTTATTTTTTCCGTCATGGCACATCTCCTATTGTTGTCAATGAAATGATAACGTAAACTGTGTGAAGAGGCAATCCGGATTTGTTGTGGCCCGGAAAAGATTCTTATATTGGAATGCCGAATGGAAATCAGGGAAACCATCCGCATCCGTGCGCCTGTTGCAACCGTATGGCGGGTGTTTACGGATATCGAAAACTGGGAGACATGGAATACGGTCTGCAGGGAGTGCCGTCTGGAGGAAGGGCGCGCCCTGGAGAAGGGAGCCTGTATTTCTTTTTCGCTATCCCCGCTTATCTTTCCGCTGCGGATCGCACCGGTGGTGGAGGCGCGGCGCGAAAATGAAACCATAGTCTGGTCCGGCGGAAAATGGGGGGTTCGCGCCCGGCATGCTTTTTTCTTCCGAAAAGCGGATGAGAACGGAAAATGGACCGAGCTCGAAAGCATCGAAGCGTTTTCCGGCCCCCTGCTGTGGGCGGCACGGCTTGCCGGGCTGCACCGGCGGCTTCACCGGCTGACGCTGCAACTGCTGGAGGCGATCCGGAAAGAGGCGGAAGCGTTGGCGGGTGATGGCGTATAAACCGCCGGCGTCATCAGCGCCGAAGCCTGTTCAGGATGAAAACTGATTCATGGATTCCATGGTTTCGATTGAGATCCGACCGGCCTCGTCGTGGCTGATGCCCAGAAAGTCCATGGTACCGGTTTCGATTTCATAGAGGTAATCGTCTTCTTCATACCCGGTGCCGCTTACTTTTGCCTGGTAGTCTGCCATGTGGAGGATATAGGCCAGTACATGCCCGTTCGAGCCGGACGGCCCGTGATGGAACCGGATGGCCGTGGTGATGGATTCGGGAAAATTCCATTTTTTGCATACTTCATATGCGATTTCCGCATGGTTGAAGCCGAAGAAATGGTTTTCCGCATCGAGGAAGGTTTTTTCTTCCCTTTCAAGGTAGTCGTCAATCAATTCCTTTTGATCGACAATGTAGGAATCGAGAATGATCTTGCCGATGTCATGGATGAGTCCTGCCGTGTAGGCCTCGTTGGCCAGTTCGGGCTGCCGGGTTTCGGCGATGGTTTTTGATCCGAATGCCACGGCAAGGGAATGCTCCCACAGGTCGTGCGTATCATAGTCATAGCCGGGAAGCTTTCCTTCCAGCGTCCCCTCGGCACCGGCAATGGTAACGATCTCCCCCAGGGTTTTGTAGCCCAGCACCACCGAAGCGTGCTGGACCGATGAAATCTTGCCGCCCATGCCGTAATAGGCGGAGTTGGCGATCCGAAGAACCTTGGCGGCGATGGCCTGGTCGGTTTCGATTTCCTTTGCGACTTGCTTTGCACTCGAATCCGGGGAGGCAATCAGTTCATGCACCCGGAATACTACCTGTGGAAGCGGCGGGAGCTTGTCGATGTCGGAGACGATTTTGTCCTTGAGGGATTGCCCGGCGCCCGGGCCTGCCACATATGCATCCCCTCCCGAACCGTCCGCCGGAACGGCAATAATGGTGGTATTTTTTCCGGGGCGGTTTTTCAAAGGGGTGATTTTAAGCTTTGTTCCGCATCCTTTGCACGAAAATGATACCGTTTTTTCTTTGGGCAGCTGGCTTTCGAGGGCCTTGTAGGACTTGCCGCAGATGGCGCATTCGATAAGCATGATTGATCCTGTATTCCTGTTTCGCCGTGTTCAGGGACGTAGTGTGTATTCAATACGATGAGCGCTTAGCATGATTTGCGGCAGGCAAACCATTATCCGGCTTTCCGGTGACATCATAGTTTGATCGTGTTGTTTTGTCAATACAGGGGGTGCCTCATGTGGCCGGCAGCCTGTTATTCGCAAGACAGCAGGAAAAACATTTCATCTGCATAAATGCCGCACGGCGCCATTTCACCGGATTTCTTTGGTATCAGATCATCAGAACCGGAGCATGGACATGGATCGGCTCCTGCACGCCCTGATCGGAGCGGGCGTAGTTTTTCAGCCGTTCGATGGTCACATATCCCACTTCCTGTCCTTTTGCAATCAGTAGTAATCCGTTCATGGTGCGGACTTCTTCCCGTATGATCATGCCAGCCTCCAACCCGCCAACACCGACTTCACGGGTTTCGTATTTTTCCCGGCGGGCTGTGATCTTTTCAAGCGACTCGATCACCCTGGAGTCGTAGCGTTCCGGATTCGCCGCAAGTCTTTCCAGCGCGTTTTCGGGGTTTTTTTCTTTTGCTGCATAAAGATCGAAATCGCTGACTGTCTTGAGTATTATGGCCGCCATGCGGGCGCCGTCTGGTTGGTCCGGATTTTCATGACTACCGGAAAGGGCCTCGGGCGGTGCATCCTGATCCCGGATAATGGCGGCAACATCTTCCATCCTGGGGATGTGCCGGAGCAGGTTGAAAGCCACTTCAGGGTGACGGGCAAGAAGGTCTTTTTCGGCCGGGGAAAGATCGGCTTTGTTGTAAAGATTTTCAATACTAAGCCCCGGCAGGATCGCGAATCCGATCTGGGAGAGCATGGCCGCGGTTTCGATTTTCCAGAGATCGTTCATGCCCATGTCAACGGCAATTTCGACCGCATAGCGCTTGATTCGCGAGGCACGGCCGAATGCTTCCGGGTCAAGCATGGAGATGATTTCGGTCAACACCCGGATGCTTCCTTTAAGCGTCTGTTCGAGGACTTCTTTTTCCGAACGTATGAGTCGATGTTGCTCGATCCCGGCCTGCACCACTTCGATAAGAACTTCGGTAGGGCAGGGCTTGGTCATAAACCGGAACACGTGGCCGGAATTGACGGCCTTGATTGCATTGTCGGTGTCCGCGTTTCCCGTCAGCACCATGCGGACGCTTTCCGGAGCGATTTCCCGAACGCGGGTGAGAAATTTGATCCCGTCGATCAGCGGCATCCGGATGTCCGAAACTATAACGGCAAAAGGTCCATTCTTGTTGATGGCCCTGAGGCCCTCCACAGGACCGAGGGCGGTTTCCACGGGGATTTTTTTCCTGAGCTGCCGCCGGATGCCGTCGAGCACATTGGGTTCATCATCCACGAACAGGACCTTTTCACTCATCGTCTTCTTTCTTTTTTTCGAGCATGTCGCGGCGGATTTCGTCATAGGCGTTGATTTTGTCCATAATGCCCGTTTCTTTCATGTATGCGGTATCGAGGGTGTCGAGAAGGTCGCTGGTTTCCATATGCACCTCACCGCAGCGGGCAAAGGCATTGGCGATATACACGGCCGTAAGTATTCCGCCTTGCCTGCCGGGGAGCTGTCCCGGATCATGGTGGAACCCGACGGTTTCAACGATATCTCCGGGAAGGCCCCACAAACCAAGAAGGTATGCGCCGACCTGGCAATGGGATGCGCCGAAAATACTGTTTTCGGCATCCTGAATGCTGATTGTTTCGCTTTTGGCGAGCTGGATGGTTTTCTGATATTCCCCGGTGAAATTTTCCATGAAGACCAGCTTCCCGATGTCGTGGAGCAATCCGGCCATGCAGGCATTGTCAATGGTCTCTTTTTCCATGTCATCCCCGGCGGCGATTGCCCTGGCCAGGGTTCCCGTGTGAACGCTGTGATCCCGGAGTCCTTCGATATCAAAAACTTTCAGCGTTTCCCTGTCGAATTTGGAAAAAATCTCCACGGTCAATACCAATGATTTCACAGTGTCAAGCCCCAGAAGCGTGACAGCCTCTGCCGGGCTCTTGATGGTTCGCGGCAGGCTGAAAAACGAGGAATTGACGATTTGCAGAATTTTGGCCGCCATGGCGGGATCCCGGGATATGAGATCCCCGATCCTTTTCATGGAGGCGTCTTCTTTTTTCAGCTCCTCGGTGATCTCATGGAAAAGCTGGGGCAATGTGGGAAGCGAGTCCATGCTGGAGACGATTTTCCGCAGGGAGGGCTTGCGGAGCAGTTCGAGCAGTGCGCAGGCACGATTGATCTTTATCTTGAGTTCATCCGGGGAGGCGGGCTTGGAAACATACTGGTGGGCCACCTGGACCGATCCCATGATCAGCTTGGTGTCGGACTGCCCGGACAGGATAATGCGCACGGTTTCCGGGTGCTGCTCCCGGACACGGCAGAGCAGTTCATCACCTGTCATCCGGGGCATCCGCATGTCGGTGACCACCACGTCGAAAGGGTCCGTTTCCATTTTCGACAATGCGTCTTCGGCGCTTTCCGCAAACTGCATCTCCCACTCCCTGCGCATGCCATGGAGCATTCTTTTGAGACCATGAAGGAGACGTTGGGTTCGTCGTCTACGACAGGCGTTTTTTGGATTCTTTCAGCGCTTGACGCTCCCGGAGAAGACTTTTGTGATCTTTCCGGATCTTCTTCAGGGCGCTTTCGGCTTGCCGCCGCTTTTCACGCTCCTTTTCCAGGTGACGGATCAGCTCTTCGCGGGTGGCGGTTTCGTTCATTATCATTGCCTGATTTCAAGTTCTTTCCGGGCCATTTCGATGGACGGCACGGTGATTTCACCGATGTCCCATCCGTTGGCGGCTTCCTGGCTCATGGATCGGTACAGCAGGCGCACGGTGAGGGCTGCGATGCCGTCGTCCGGATCTGAGGGAAGAACAAAGCGCTGCTCATCGTGTTCCATGGGCGCAATCCGGCGGTCGTAGTAGATGCCGTCGGCAAGCCAGCTTTTCTGGGTCGGGTTGCCGTCTGCGTCCCGGAACGTCTTGCGGTAGAAGACCGTGTCCGGGTCGATGTGGTTGCCGTCAACCGGGTGGCCGGATGCATACACCGCCTCGCCGGCTTCGTTATACGCGGTGACTTCGAGCCATATTTTCCGGATGTAGGTGACGCCGGTGGGAATTTTATGGCCGGCGCCAATGTTTTTGACCCGTACGAGCAACTCGGTGCCGTCTTCCCCGGTTTTTGTTTCAGCTTCGATTTCGGCCGCGGCATCGAGCATTTTTCGCGCCAGCTCCGCCTTGTCGCTGTTTCCTGCCCGGTCGTGAAAGAACGCGCTGCCCCCGGGAAAGAAATGCGTGGCCACGTGATCCCGCTCCTCTCCCATGAAGCTCGATTTGCCGGGGTTTTTCTCAACGCCCGGACCGGGGGTCATGTGGCAGTCCTGGCAGCGGATGCCCTGCTCGGCATAGGGGCCCTGCTTCCAGTCGTCGTAGGTGTCGATTACCGTCGCGCCGGATGTCGGGTGAACCACGTTGTGACATGCTCCGCAGAAGGCCGGGTCTGTATGGATTTCCGAAAATTCAACATCATGGTATGGAGAGTTCCCGTCGCCCCGGGGACCCCGTTTGACCCGGCCGGGTTCGGAGAGCGTCTGCACGTTGACCGGTTCCACCACTTCCCGGACGGTATGGCAGTAGTCGCAGGATACGCCTTTTTTTGAAATATCATCGAAGCGGCTGCCATCCGGCGGAGGTAGCTGCTGCGTGCGCCGGGCAATCGGTGCATGGCATTCCCCGCAGAATACATCCGTAAAGCCCTCCGTCTCCCGGCTGGCCTGCAGGTAATCCGGCTGGTAGAACGCATTTTCCCATGCAAATCGGTGCATGCTGCCAGACCATTGCGAATGGATTTCCTGGTGGCAGCTCAGGCATCTGTCGGGGCTTTCGAAAGCGCCTTCCTCGAAGGTGTTTTTTTCATCCAGTCCGGCACCGGACACGGCCGCGATGAGCACGCCGATGCATACAGCAGCCGCCGCAAGTATTGCTGTTTTTCCGGATTTCCAAAGGGGCCGCTTCGGCCGGTCGATCGGGGTGGCGGTATTGTTCATGGCCATCTCCTTGTATGAATTTTGAAGGCTTTGAAAAAAGTCCAATATCTGCGCCTGCGCGCAGCTTTTCATGAATATAGGATGTGCTGACGAAGGAAGCGCATCGTTATAACGCCGCCTTAACAAATCCCACGGGAGCCCCCCGGGAGAAGGACGTTTATGATGCGCTTCCTTCG
>SLPT01000405.1 GCA_007131845.1 Desulfobacteraceae bacterium
ATCAGTGAGGATGTCTTCCTGCGCAAAACCCACTGGTATGCAAACTGGCGCCATGATTTTTCTCTTTATCGTCCCTTGCTTCATTATATCCAGGAAAACCATATTTCCTTGTACGCACTTAACATCGAATTTCACATTCCGTCCCGTATTGCGGCCGGCGGCGTTGGCAATTTGCTGCCTTATCAGAAACGGCAGCTGCCTGAGCGAATGGACCTCTCCGATGACGACCACCGCAACTATGTGCGGGGCGTCTATGAGAATCATGGCAATCATGTCACCGGACGATACCGGTTCGAGGACTTTTACGCAGCCCAGGTGGTATGGGATGAGGTCATGGCCGAAAGCATTACCCGCTTTATCGGCGACCGGGTAATGGTTGTCTTTGCAGGAAGGGGTCATATCACCGATCATTTTGGCATTCCCCGGCGTGCACAGGATCGGGGCGGCCTATCCTACCGTACAATCCTTCCCCAGGGTGAATCCGGGACGATCCGTTTTTCTGCAGCGGATTATATCTGGATCACCCCGTAGCGACGATCCAAGGTTATTCACGATAAGCCTGCAGTAACGTTCCGGGCTGGCAGAGCTCAATATATAGTATTTTTTTCTTGACAAATATCTATATATGGTTTTTATTGCCAGTACATCATCTTTGATTCACTTCTTCGAAACTTCAATTCGAAACTTCAACCGGATATTTCCGATCTGTAATGGAGAATGCTGCATGTTTACGCAAATCAAAAAGCGAAACGGGCGGGTAGTCGGTTTTGATTCGTCCAAGATCACCGCCGCCATCGCCAAGGCCGGCAAAGCGACGGAAGAATTCGACGAGCATGCTGCAAAAAAGCTTACGCTCCGCGTCATGTCCCTCGCCCATGAAATGCAGCTTTCCAATCCTCCCGAGGTGGAGGAAATTCAGGACATCGTGGAGCGGGTACTCATCGATTCGCCGTATTTCAAAACCGCCAAGGCATATATCATCTACCGCGAACAGCATGCACAGATCCGGAGTATTGCCACCCGGGCCCATGTGGAACTGGTGGAGAACTACGTGCAGAAGCTGGATTGGAAAATCCGTGAAAACAGTAACATGAGCTACTCCCTTCAGGGGCTTAATAATTATATCTCCTCGGATATAACCGCCGAATACTGGCTCAACCGGATCTATCCGCCTGAAATACGCAGGGCTCATAAAAACGGCGATCTTCACATCCATGATCTTAGCCTTTTATCCGTCTACTGCGTAGGCTGGGACTTGGTTGATCTCTTGAAATGCGGTTTTATGGGAGTCTCCGGAAAGGTAGAGTCGGCTCCGCCGAAGCACCTTCGCTCTGCACTGGGACAGGTGGTCAACTTTTTTTATACCCTCCAGGGGGAGGCCGCCGGCGCTCAAGCGGTATCCAGTTTCGATACCCTGCTGGCTCCTTTTATCCGCTACGACGGACTTGGTTTCCGGGAGGTAAAACAGGCGCTTCAGGAATTCGTATTCAATATTAATATTCCCACGCGTGTCGGCTTTCAGACCCCTTTCACCAACATCACCCTTGATCTCAACGTCCCCTCCACTTTCCGGGACACCCCGGTTTTGATCGGAGGAGAGCACCAGGATGTTACGTACGCAGACTTTCAGGAGGAAATGAACACCTTTAACCGCGCTTTTGCTGAAATTATGATGGAAGGAGATTCGCGCGGACGCGTTTTCACTTTTCCGATCCCAACCTACAACATCGCCGCCGATTTTGACTGGGACAATCCCAATCACGACTATATCTGGAAAATGACCGGAAAATATGGAATCCCGTATTTTTCCAACTTTGTTAACTCCGATATGTCACCGGAGGATGCCAGGTCCATGTGCTGCCGCCTCCGCCTGGACAACCGGGAACTGAGGAAGCGGGGCGGGGGGCTATTCGGTGCCAACCCACTCACCGGTTCAATTGGCGTGGTTACCATCAATCTCCCGCGAATCGGGTATCTGGCCCAAAGCAGGCAGGACTTTTTCGACAGACTCCGCCAGCAGGCCGAAATTGCAAGAGACAGCCTCGTGATTAAACGCAAAGTGCTCGAGCAGTTTACCACGCAGTCATTATATCCCTATTCCCGTTTCTATCTCCGGGATATCAAGGAAAAAACCGGGTTCTACTGGACCAATCACTTTTCAACCATCGGCATCATTGGCATGAACGAAGCCTGCCTCAATTTCCTTGAAAAGGATATCGGTGATCCCGAAGGGCGGGACTTTGCCATCGAGGTTCTTGATTTTCTCCGGGATCTTCTCGAGGAAATGCAGGAGGAGACCGGTGAAATTTTCAACCTTGAAGCCACTCCCGGTGAAGGTACTGCGTATCGGCTGGCGCTTATTGATAAAAGACAATATCCCGCCATTATCTGCGCAAACGAGTCGGACGTCCGGGCCGGAGGGGATCCCTTCTACACCAACTCCAGTCAGCTTCCGGTTAATTATACGGATGATCTGTTCGAAGCGCTTCAACTGCAGGACGACTTACAGACCCGCTACACCGGTGGTACGGTTTTCCATATATTCTTGGGCGAGCAGATCGACGAACATACCGCCACGCGGAACCTTGTCCGGAAAATCACATCCGGTTTCCGTCTTCCATACTTTACTATCACGCCGACCTTCAGCGTATGTTCCGGCCACGGATATTTCAGCGGCTCTCATGAGGACTGCCCGACCTGCGGCGCACCGACAGAAGTGTATTCCCGTGTCGTGGGATATCTTCGCCCCGTTCAGCAATGGAATAATGGAAAACAAAGTGAATTTATCAACCGAAAAACGTTTTTGGCCGCCTCCTGAGGCCGTGCATCCGTTTTCTTTTTACTTCCGATGAATATTGGCGGAATCCAAAAATGCAGCCTCATCGATTACCCGGGCAAAATCAGCCTCGTGGTGTTCACCCGGGGCTGTAATTTTTTTTGTCCCTATTGCCACAACCCGGAGCTTATCAAGGCTGAACCAGGCGGAACCACTTCCGGTTCCGCTTCGCCCGAACGACCTTATAACCAGGAAGATCTTTTTTGCTTTCTTGAAAACCGGAAAAATTTATTGGACGGGATCGTCATTTCGGGCGGTGAGCCTACGCTGCATGACGATTTGCCTCAGTTTATCCTCAGGATCCAAGAAATGGGATTTTTGGTCAAACTGGATACCAACGGATCCCGGCCTGATGTTCTTGAAGATATTGTGAACGACGGATTGGTTGATTTCATCGCAATGGATGTCAAAACCAGTCCCGCGCGATACGGATCCTTTGCCGGTCCATCGCTTAGGCCCGCCGACATTTTCCGCTCTGTTTCGATTTTACTCAATTCCGGGATCCAGCACGAATTCCGGACTACCTGTGTTTATCCCCTGGTCACAGACTCCGATATTAAACAGATCGCCCGGATGGTCTCCGGAGCCAATTCCTACGTGCTTCAGCGTCCCGGAACAAAGAGTGTTCTTGATCCTGGCTTTTTTACTCATACCGGGCGACCTGCTTCTTCCGCCGAATTAAACCATTTTCTTCACATTCTTTCGCCTCACGTCAACCAGTGTCATGTCCGGTAGCTGAACCATCGCGTATTTCCCATCTTTCCGCCGGAACGTTTTTTGCGGTATCAACGTTTGATGCACTCGTAAAAAGTCGCGATCTGACGGCTATGTAAAAAGTTCAAGATCAAGGCTTGCCGGGTTTCGAAGAATGCAGGGAACCTGGCATACGTGAAATTCTGAGAAATTGCGCGCAGGCGCAGATATTGGACTTCCAAGGAACTTAATTTGGAAAGTCGGCTGTAAGTTGTTTAAAATTTTGATCAATTTTCGTCGCCGGTACTCAAGTTACTTTCTGCAAAAATGCCGTCGGCGGTATAATCAGCTTTTTACGAAGTCGTCAACGTTTCATAATTTCATTGTTGACAGACCAAAAAGAGTTCGCATATATTTAACGTTTACGTTAACGATATTGTCTATATAGCGTCCGAACGGAAACTATTATTTTTCGACAAGATATAGTGTATCGAAAATTTTAACAGCAGGAATACTTGTCGTATTTTGAAGATTAATATTTGAGCCGGACGCAGGGACTGGCTCAAAAAAAGGTTATCGATCAGTCACTATAAAACCAACAGGAGACGTGCGATGTTTGATTTTTTGCTCAATGAAGAAGGTATTCGGATCCGTGATGAAGCACGCGATCTCGTCAAGTGGGTTCCCCGCCAGATGATTATTGATATGGACCAGGACAAGATCCGGTTTCCAAAAGCGTTTCTCCAGGAGGCCGGCCGAAGAAATCTTATGGGATGCCGCTATCCCAGGCAGTGGGGCGGCAGAGATCTGGATTGGGTGACCACGTGTGCTGTGATGGAAGAAATTGGGACTTTGGGGTATATTTTTGCATGCACTTTCGGCGTCGGTGCCGAATTGGTCTGCGATGCCATTATATTGCACGGAACCGATGAGCAGAAGGAAAAGTATGTCAAGCCGCTTTTAAAAGGTGAAATATTTGCCGCCGAGTGCCTCACGGAGCCCCGGGGCGGTTCCGATTTTTTCGGTACCACGACCATTGCCGAAGACAAAGGGGATCATTTTATCATCAACGGTCAAAAGCGCTTCATCGTGGGCGCGGAAGGGGCCGATTACTTTTTGGTGTATGCCAGAACGGATCCTGATGCCAAGCCCCGTGAATCGTTAACATGTCTTATTGTAGACCGGGGACCGGGTGTGGAAACCACCTACCTTTATGGTTTGATGGGCTGCCGGGGCGGCGGCGCCGGACGGCTTGTTTTTAAGGATGTCAAAGTACCCAAGGAAAATGTGGTTGGAAGGATCAATGGTGCCTACGACGTCTTCAATACCATGATGATCCCGGAACGTCTCGGCACCGCAGCCATGACCATCGGAAGCGCACGACCGGCAGTGGATGTCGCGACGGGCTATACGACACGCCGAAAAGCGTTCGGAACCACCATCAACAACTTCGAGGGTGTCAGTTTCCAGGTTGCCGAGGCTGCAATGCTCCTTGATGCCAGCCGTTCAATAATCTATACCACCGCCCGCGCAGTGGATACTGGTCAGGATGCGCGCCGCATCCGGAGGATGGTATCTGAATCGAAAAAATTCGTTACTGAATCCTGTCAGAAAGCAGCCAATAATGCCATGCAAGTTATGGGGGGAATCGGCTACACGACCATTTTTCCCATTGAGCGCATTGTCAGGGATCTTCGCCTGGCTTCCATCTGGACCGGCAGTAATGAAATCATGTCTTTGATCATTGCCAATGAATGGTATCGGGAATATTTCATGAAAAAAGGACAAAATGTTCGCGACTATGAAGCGGATGCCGAGGAAGCCGACGCTCCTGACGAAAAAATTTATGAATGATGACGACTTCCTAAAAATTCCAATATCTACCGTTACGTGCAATTCCCCAGAATGTCACGTACGCTAAGTATGCTTCTTTCTACGGAACCCGGCAAGCCTTGTTCTTGAGCTTATTGCAAAGCCGTGGGGTCGCCGCGGCTTTGCAATAAGCAGTATTCATCCGTCTTTATCCGTGTGGGCGTAGGCTTAAAAGTATAAATCCTATCCACAGATTTCACGGATAAAAACCGCCAAAGCGGTATGCCTTTTTCATTTTCCCCTGCCCCTTTTCATGGTATGACCATGTTTGTTTAAAATACGGATATCGCTTTTCATTGGCTTTTCCGGGTATCTGCCGGGTATCTGCCGGGAGAAGGGAATCTTCGGGATTTTCCATTTACGAGTTCATCAGAATTCGAGCCGGTCGCGGCGTTTTGCGGAAATGACGGTTTTCGTTCAGGCGCTATATAACCGGTCGTGTCAAACAGTCAGGAGGGTATCAATATGGATATAGTGCTTGGGCTTATCAAAATCATTGCCCTGCTTGCTGCAGCAGGCATTTTGGGGCAGTGGTTTCTTGCTGAAGTAAAAAAGACCAAGGCTGCGGGGGGGGTATGGTACAGACCCTATCTGTCGCCTCCCGGCATTATTATCATTTGTGCCATACTCGCAATCCCGGTCATCGCATGGCTGATTGACAAGTGAAACGCATTGTATTGAAAACAGGCGATGCGGCTGCTTTCGCAATCGCATCGCCTGTTTTCAGGTTTTGACGGCTTCGTGATGCGTTCATTGACTGCGTTACGCACGGTTTTTCAGAATTCATGTATACCCAGGTACGCTGCATTCTTCGGAAACCGGCTATACTTGATCTCTAACTTTTTCAAAGCCGGAGTGATCCCGACTTTTACCGGATCATAAGATTTTTACTTTCCGTGTTTTTTCAATTCTTCCTGATACCAGCACGCAAAGTCATACATGCCTATATACGTTTCATCCTTGTTGATAATTCCCATGCATAGATCGAATGCCCCTTTCCTGTAATCAGCGCCATGTTCATCCAGGTTGCGGGAGTGAAAAAAATCCTGAATCAGCATTTGGGAGGTACGCTTCGTCTGGTCCATCCGCATATTGATGGGGTCTTTGGGTTCAGCAAACGGATCCCATTGTTCATATCCCTTTTTCAAGATATGCTTCTGTCGCCTGGGCGACATGGCATCGAAGATCATTTTCTTTCGCTGTTCATCCGGTATATGATCCGTCATTCTCCTGTATTCTCCTGTTTATCCGTTACTTCTCTTGCGGCAATTTTCAGGCCTAGATATTCTTCGTTGTAATCTGTCAAAAGGGCCATGGAAACCGGGACCAATACCTCGGAAAGGCCCGGATGTTTCGTCTCCAGGCTCTGTACAAGCTCCGTGGAAATTGCCAGCAACTGGTTATGGATTACGTCCATGTTAATGGTTGGATACTGGGTTCCCGCCTTGAATCCTGATAAGCCGCAAGTACGTCCTGCGCCACCGATCGCCATGGGAACACCATACACTCTGCATGCAATGGGACGGTAGGCATACAGATCGCAGCGACTGTCTTTGTTGAGCAATGGGCATTCAACCCGCTCTTTGGCCATATCTTCCACAACCTCGGTTTCATCTTTACCTTCCTTGGTTGCTTCGTATGCCGCGCGTTTAAGCTTGTACAACTGCCTGTCGGTCCGGTTTGCCTTTTCAAGCAGGGCTTCCCGGCTTTCCCCCGTAAACAGTTCATTAAACCGAGTGTTCAGGTACATGGCCTCCACCAGGGTTAAATCGAATAGCGCATAGCAACAGTCGGTGCAACCCGGTTCGCATAACACAAGATCCGGGTGCGTATTCTTGATGCGATTGAACGCTTCATCTGCCTTGCCGGCCAGCAATTCGTATTTTTCAAAAAAAGGGGTAAAATCCATCATTGGCTCCTTGATTATATTGAAATGTTTCACGTGAAACATTTGTTTCGGGGTGTAAATGAAGAACTATTTGCCAATACAGTAACTCTCGAAAATGCGGTCCAGAATTTCGGGAGACGCGGACTCTCCGGTAATCTGTCCTATAAGATCATGGGCATCGTACAGATCGATCACAGCGAGTTCAGGGCTTTCACCGCGTTCCATGCAAGCGTCGGCGGCCCGTAGGCTTTGAAGCGCTTTATTGAGAATCGCGGCGTGCCGGTAGTTGGGCACCGGCTGATCGGAAATCGTATCGTATCGCTTTTGGGCTTTATGAGCAATGATTCTTTTGAGCTCAGCAATCCCGGTTCCGTCGCGGGCGGATGTACAGACGGTGTGATAATCGGATTGGTTGTAAAAATTTTCCACTGCCGATGGCTCAATCAAATCGGTTTTATTGATGACAATGACCCTGTCCGTGGAATGGGTCGGAACAATGGAAGAATAATCAGCTTGAGAATATAGATTCGTAGCATCGTAAACCGAAAGGATGAGATCAGCGCTTTGTAATGCCTCAAGGGTTTTTTCTATCCCGATTTTTTCGATGGAATCGGGATCGGGTCGTAAGCCAGCGGTATCGACCAGGGAAATCGGTGATCCGGATAAAACAAGAGACGTTTCGATGTAATCCCGGGTAGTACCGGGAATATCGGTAACAATGGACCGGTCTGCATCACATAAGCGGTTCATGATGCTGGATTTGCCGGCATTAGGCGGGCCGGCGATGACGATACGAAATCCTTCCCGCGCGTGCCGGTGCTGTTCACAGGAAGAAAGCAGCGCTTCGACCGGAGATTGCACATCATCTCGAAGCATTGTAAGGATTCGGTGAAAGTCGATTGACTCATCCATGTCGTCAGGAAAATCAATATGAGCCTCAAGAATGGATAATGCTTCAGAAATG
>SLPT01000103.1 GCA_007131845.1 Desulfobacteraceae bacterium
TGCGTTACGCGCGATTTCTCAGAATTTCACGTACGCCAAGTACGCTGCATTCTTCGAAATCGCGCAAGCCTTGATCTTGAACTTTTTACAAAGCCGTCGGATCGCGACTTTTTACGAGTGCGTCAACCAATGGTTTTAAAAAAATATATCCTGGAATCAAAAAACCATGTCCCTTCTGAGACGACCCGCACCCCGCAAACATAGAGGCGAAAACGAAGAAAAAGCGGACATCCGCGAGCACGATCCCGGGGATCGTCGTCCCTTTTTCTGCTACCTGCCGGGCACCAAGCGTTTTTTCTCCAAACTTCTTCTCAAAGCGCTGTTTTTCCGCATACACCTCGACCCTTCACTGGTCAGGACGCTTCAGAAGCTCGAAAAATCAGGTACCATCGTCTTCGTCAACAAGTACAAAAGCAAATTCGACTTTCTTTTTTATCATACGCGACTGAAACATGAAAAGCTCCCCTTCCCGGTGATCGGCTTCGACTACCGGCTGATCTTCTGGCAGCCCTTCCGGCGGATCATTGAAGGGATTCGGTTCTATGCAAGCCATCTTTTCCGGCACCGGCGCCTGCCGGATCCCTACGGGACCCATTTTTACCGCAACCGCCTGAAGTCCGGCGAACCCGGCATGGTATCCTTGATCGAGGAGAAAGGATTCTACAGACGTCTGGTGCATTCAAAGACCGATCCCATCGATTACCTCGTGGAGATGCAAAAAACCGTCCACGAACCCATATATCTCGTGCCCCAGCTGATCCTGTATGACAAGACCCCCCAGTCGAGGCGGCTTCCCGTCGTCGATCTCCTGTTCGGGACGAAAGAGCGGCCGGGAAGGCTGCGACGCCTGTACATGATCCTGAAAAACCCCAAAAAGATCATCATCGAGGCAGCCGATCCCGTCAATCTCCGCGAATACCTGAACCGTCCGGATGTGCGGGATGTAAGCCAGAAAAACCAGGTGGTGTTTCTGCGACGGTATCTTCTGGAGCAGATCAACCGGCAACGGCAGTCCATCACCGGACCGGTTCTGAAATCCCGGGTCGAGCTCATGGAAGAGGTGCTGACCAACCCGGAAATGCAAAAGACCATCGTCGAATACGCAAAGGAAAACCAGAAGCCCATCTCCGCAGCCCAGCGGGAGGCAGCAGGGTACATCGACGAAATCGCATCCAACTACAGCCAGAAAGTCATCTATGCGCTTGAAATCGTCCTGCGCTGGTCGTTCAGGTTCCTGTTCGACGGCATGGTCATCGACTATGACGGTTTGAACCGTATAAAGGAGCAGTCGAAAAAAGGCCCCATCATCCTGGTGCCATGCCACAAAAGCCACCTGGATTATCTCATCCTGTCATACGTTTTTTTTCACAACAACATGCCCTGCCCCCATATCGCCGCGGGCAAAAACCTGTCTTTCTGGCCGCTTGGACCCATCTTCCGGGGAGGCGGCGCCTTTTTCCTGCGCCGCACGTTCAAGGGCGAGCCGCTCTATCCGCAAATCTTTGCCGCATACCTGCATAAACTATTGGACGAAGGTTTTCACCTGGAGTTCTTCATCGAGGGAGGCCGGAGCCGGACGGGAAAACTGCTCGCGCCCAAAATCGGATTTCTCAACCTTCTGTGGGATGCCTATCGCAAAAGCGACTGGCAGGATATGTATTTCGTTCCGGTCTATATCGGATACGACCGGGTTCTGGAAGAAAAGGCATATATCCGGGAGTTGGGAGGCGGCAAAAAAACCCCTGAAAACATTATCAACATATTCAAGGCCCGGAAACTGCTCAAGAAAAAATACGGCAAAATTTATATCAACTTCGAAACCCCGTTTTCCCTGAAAGAGCATTTCGAAAAGATGGAAACCGATTTTTCGAGGCTTTCCCGGGAAGAGCAGAAAAATCACTGCTACCGGTTCGGCGAGAAGATCATCAGCGCCATCAACGACCAGTCCGTCATGACACCCTATACCGTGATGGCCGGCGCCCTGCTGAACTGCTCGCGCAAGCGGATTTATTACAAACAGTTGATGGAAAACGTGGACACATACATGAACTATCTCGTCAATATGCGGGTCCAGCTGGCCGATACCCTTTATATTGACCGGCAGAGCACCATCGACCAGGTGCTGGACAATTTTGCGGCCAACAAGTATATTGACCGGAGCGCCACACACAAAAAGGCGTTTCCGCCGCCCAACCCGATTATAAAGGTTCAGGAAAACAAACGCCCCAACCTGGAATACTACAAAAACAACGGGGTCATCCATTTTATCCCGGGTGCGTACACGGCCCTTTCCATACTGGCACTCGATTCCTTTCAGTTTCAGGGCTCAAGTCTTAATCCGCATTACGCTTTTCTCAAGGACTTGTTCCAGCTCGAATTCGTATTCGACCCGGAAGAGCCTCCTGAATCGGTTGTCCGCCAAAACATCCGGTTTTTTGTGGACGACGCTATCCTGATGCCGCATTCCGTGCTGCCGGATACACTCAACATCACGTCTTCGGGTTTCCGCAAGCTGCATCTGTTCGCGGAATTTTTGGCCCCGTATTTCGATTCGTATTGGGCGGTGCTCAACTTTTTCATGCGCTACACCAACAAATCGATTTTCGACCTCAAGGATCCCGTCAAGAAAATTCAGGCGATGGGCAGCCGGATGTACAAGCGCAATGAAATCACCCGGCCGGAAGGATTGTCCCGCATCAATTTCAAAAACGGGGTGTCCTTTTTCACCCAGAAGGGCCTGATCAATCCGGAAACCGACAGGGAAAAACTTGATTTCTATGTGGAGCGGCTCCAGTTCTACATGCGCCTTTTTCGCCACTGATCCGGCGGCAGCTGTAGCTTGATTTTAACCATTGAGGCCGGTCATCCCTGCCATGATCCTAAGGTTAAGGAGACAGCGCATCCCTGCGACAAAGACCATGCATAACCAAAATCCCATGAAACCACCAGAGGCAAACGCGGCATGAAAGCGCTCGTATTATCGGCGGGCCTTGGCACCCGCCTCCGGCCTCACTCGCTTTGCATCCCGAAACCGATGTTTCCCGTGTATGGCCAGCCCATCATCGACATCATCATCCGGCATCTGGTATCCGCAGGTGCTGAAGGAATCGCGGTGAATACCCATCACCTCGCAGCCCAGGTGGAAACGTTTCTGGCAGGGCAGCAATACGCCGGACAACTGATCGTCCGGCGGGAAAAACGGCTTCTGGGAACGGGCGGTGCCGTGGGAAATTTCGCCGATTTTCTGTCGGATGGTCCTTTTGTGGTCATCAACTCCGATGTTCTGAGTGACATCGATATCCGCCGGGTATACCAGGAACACAAGGACCGTGGACATGCAGCGACGCTTGTGATGCACGATCACCCGTTGTTCAACAAGGTGGCGGTTGACGCAAACGGATCCATCCGCGGGTTTTCCGGGAAAAACAACGAAAGCGACCGGCTGCTTGCCTTTACCGGCATTTCCGTGATCGATCCGATTGTATACCGCTTTGTCGAACCCGGCGAAGCCTGCTGCATCCTCGAGATCTACCGGCGAATGATGCAGGCCGGCAAAACGGTCACGGCCCTCGAAGTGCGCGGTCACTACTGGAATGACCTGGGCACGCCCGAACGCTTCCGGGATGCTGTGGCAGACCGGATGCTGCCGGAAGCCGTAACAAAAGCCTGCCCCGAACGCTACCCCGACGGTTTCAACGAAAACCGCACCCCCGCCTTCCGGCGAAAGCGCCTTGCAGGCGACGGATCCGACCGGGAGTACTTCCGGGTGGAAACAGCTGATTGCTCCCTGATCCTGGCCGATCACGGGATACATTCCTCTACATCATTCGGGCAGGCCGAAGCCTTTACAGCCATTGGTCGCCACTTAAGCAAAAAAGGGATATCCGTTCCGGAAATCTACGGCTTTGACCGGTTTTCCGGCCTTGTTGTCATAGAAGATGCGGGCGATATCCACCTGCAGGACATTGTTTTGCGGGAAAAAGACCCGGCGACTGTTTCCGGGCTCTACCGGCAAATTATTGATGAGCTGGCGGAAATGTCGGTTTCAGGCAGAAGCGGGTTCGATACTGCATGGGCATACCAGGGCGCATGCTACGACCGGGAGTTGATCATTGAAAAGGAATGCCTGTATTTCATGAAATGTCTGGTAAAAGGATATCTGGGAATACGGGACGTTCCGGAAGGATGCCTTGCCTCCGAGTTTCACCGGCTTGCCGGCGCGATTCTGGAAAATGCATACAACGGCCTCATGCACAGAGATCTTCAATCCCGGAACATTCTGGTGAAAAACGGCCGGCCGGTTTTCATCGATTTTCAAGGCGCACGAATCGGCCCTGTCCAGTATGACCTGGCATCCCTTTTGGCGGATCCGTACGTGAACATCGGTGAGGATTTGGTATCAGGGCTTGCAGTGTATGCTGCCGAGCGTATGGCTGACCGCAGGCATCCTGAAACATGGAATACAGAGCGATTTTTCCGGGGATACCGGCTGTGCTGCATCTCCCGCCTGATGCAGGCCCTGGGCGCCTACGGGTTTCTCGTTACGGAAAAAGGAAAAGCCGGGTTTGAGCCCTACATTCCCGTAGCACTGGAAAGACTGGCCCGGCATCTGGAAGCGCTTCCGGAAAATGATGCCGGTGGCCGGCTGGAAACGCTTATATCCGTGGTGTCCACGGCAAAACACCGGCTGGCTGACCAGGCGAAAAGCCAAGCGGGGGCCTGCGGAATAAAAGGCCAGGCACCGGCATCTCCGCTAAAAACCGGCTCCTGCCACTGAACTGCGCGTTTCAGAAAAAGGTCAACCGGGTCGCCGGGAAAACCATTGATCGGAACGGATCTTAAATTGTATAAAGAACATAAAGGATGATTCAATGGCACTCCAGAAAATCATGATCAACGGGCTGCCCGGAAACGTTGCCAGGACCCTTGTCCCGGCCGTTGTGTCGGATGAGCGCTTCGAACTGGTGAACTACTCCCTGACCGGCCCGGAAATCGAAGAAAAAGCCTATACCGTGGACGGAAATACCATCACGCTGGTACGGCCCCACGAGCGCGACCAGGCAGTGAAAGCCATTGTCTCCGAACACGGCGATTTCATATCCGTCGATTACACGCACCCGAAGGCGGTCAATGACAATGCCGTATTCTACTGCAAGCACGGCCTTCCCTTTGTCATGGGGACGACGGGCGGCGACCGGGAGGCGCTCGGACGCACCGTGGAAGGCTCGTCCATATCCGCTGTCATCGCACCCAACATGGCCAAGCAAATCGTGGGACTCCAGGCCATGATGGCCTATGCGGCAGAATACTTCCCCGGACTTTTTTCGGGCTACAGCCTGGAGGTCCGGGAGAGCCACCAGGCGTCCAAGGCAGATACCAGCGGTACGGCAAAGGCCATGGTACACTATTTCAACCAGCTAGGCGTTTCCTTCAGCCAGTCCGACATCATCCGGGTCCGCGACCCGGAAGAACAAAAAACCATGGGTATTCCCGAAGAACATATCAACGGGCATGGATGGCACACCTACACGCTTGTTTCACCGGACAAAAACGCAACCTTCCGGATCGTCCACAACATCAACGGCCGCGACATCTACACCCAGGGGACATTCGACGCCGTGATGTTTCTGGCGGAAAAAACCGCCGCAGCCAATGAAACCGGCAAGGTCTATTCCATGATCGACGTACTGAGGGGTGCATAGCAAAAAAACCATGAAACGACTGTTTATATTTCTATTTCTTTTTGCCCTTGCTGGGGCTGCCGGTATCATCTCAGGTGGTTTCTCATCGGCCATGGCAGAGCAGGTATTTCCGGGAGACAAATGGGAGGAAAAACCCGACCCCATCGCCAGCGCGCACGCGCGACGCGGCGGAGAGATCGTCGTGTTCGGGGGGCAGTACCCCAAGAGCATCAATTACTACCTGGACAACAACGTCCTTTCTGCGGAAATCTTCGGGGTGATGTTCGAATCCCTTTTGACCATCAACCCCATCACCCTGGACTATGAGCCGAATATCGCCGAAAAGTGGTCAATATCGGACGACAAGGCTGCCTATACCTTCCACATCGACCCGGATGCCCGCTGGAGCGACGGGGAGCCGATCACGGCCTTTGATGTGCGCTGGACCTATGACATGATCATGGACCCGAAAAACATGACCGGCCCGCACAAGATCTCCATGGAGCGCTTCGACCCGCCGGAGGTGATCGATTCGCATAGCATCCGCTTTACGGCCAAAGACGTCCACTGGAAGAACCTGCTCTCCCTGGGAGGGCTTTCCATCATGCCCCGGCATGCATACGGGGATATGGATTTCAACAAAATCGTATTCAACTTTCCGGTGGTGTCGGGTCCGTATGAGCCGGGCCGGATCCGCGAGGGGACCTTTATCGAATTCGACCGGCGGGATGGATGGTGGCAGAATGACAGGCCCCGCAACCGGAACAAATACAACTTCGACACCGTAACATTCCGGTTTTTCGCAGAAAGAGAAAACGCCTTCGAGGCATTCATGCAGGGACGCATCGACCTGTTTCCTGTATATACGTCGCGCATCTGGATCAATGAAACCACGTCAAACCCCTTTTTCCGGAACCATATCATCAAGCAGCGGATATTCAACCACCAACCCATCGGGTTCCAGGGGTTTGCCATGAACATGCGCAGAAGACCTTTCGATGACAAGCGGGTCCGCAAGGCCATGGCCCTGCTGCTTGACCGGGAAAAAATGAACCAGACCCTCATGTACAACCAATACTTTCTTCATCAATCCTATTTCGAAGATCTCTACTCCCCGGAAAACCCGTGCAAAAACCCCGTAATCGAAAAGGATCCCCGGCGGGCGCGGCAGCTTCTTGCCGAAGCGGGCTGGCAAATCAACCCGGACACCGGCTACCTGGAAAAAGACGGCCGCCGGTTCACCTTCAAGTTTCTCACGCGGCAGGCCGGCACCGGCCGGTTTTTGTCCATCTACGGCGAAGACCTGAAAGATGCCGGCATCGATATGGAAGTCGACCAGAAAGACTGGTCCGCATGGGCCAGGGATATGGATGAGTTCAACTTTGATATGACCTGGGCAGCATGGAGTTCCGGAATATTCAAAGATCCGGAGGGAATGTGGGCATCCGGGGAGGCCGGCCGCCAAGGCGGTGCGAATATTACGGGATTTTCCGATCCGGAAGTGGACCGGCTGATCGAAAAGCAAAAAACCGAATTCGACGTGGAGGAAAGAAACGGGATATACCGGACAATCGACCGGATCGTGTCCGAAAGCTATCCGTATGTACTGCTCTGGAACACGGACTACACCCGGCTGTTATACTGGAACAAATTCGGGACCCCGGCCACGGTGCTCTCCAAATACGGCGACGAAAACAGCGCGCTGTGGTACTGGTGGGCGGACCCGGAGAGCAAGGCGATCCTGGAGGATGCAGAGGAAAGGGACCTGCCGCTTCCTCCCCGGGAAATGAACGTCCATTTTGATGAACACTTTCAGTAAAAATACTACTGCGCCGCCTGCTGCCCGATAACCTCCAGGGCTTTTTCCATGGCCTTGTCCAGGTTTTCAGGCCTGGATCCCCCGGCCTGGGCCATGTCCGGCCGACCGCCGCCGCCGCCGCCCACCTCCGGGGCGATCGCCTTGATGATCTCGCCCGCGTGGAACCGACCCGCGAGGTCTTTGGTCACCACTACCACCAGCATGGCCTTCTTGTCGCCCGGTGCGCCCAGCACGACGATTCCCGACTGCACGTTGTCACGGAACCGGTCAGCTATGTTTCGAAGGGCGCCCGGATTGTCCGCCTCGACGGTTTTTGCAACGACCTTGACACCATTGACCGAACGGACATCCCCTTTTCCGTCACCGGAGGACGCAAGCCCGGCCGATGCCGAAGCCAGTTTCAACTTGAGCTGCTCCACGGATTTTTCAAGGCGCTTGTGGGATGATAGCAGGTTTTCGATACGCTCCGGCAGGGCCTCCGGACGGTCCTTGAACAATCTGGCAGCATCCCAGAGCAACCGGTCCACGTGCTGTACATGGGCAAGCGCCATCTCCCCGGTAACGGCCTCGATGCGCCGCACCCCGGATGCGATTCCCGCCTCGGACAGAATCTTGAACAGCCCCACATCTCCGGTATGCCCGGCGTGGATACCGCCGCAAAGCTCCCGGCTGAA
>SLPT01000023.1 GCA_007131845.1 Desulfobacteraceae bacterium
CTGTCATCCTCGCATACGGGTATGACCAGCAGTTCGGTTTTAAGCATTGCGAGGTCGGCGGTTTTGATTTGCAGCAAGATGAAACTCCTTTAGGTTACAGTCCTCGTTCCCTGCGTATGGTATCCCAGGCCTCCTGCACCTCCCGGAACCGGTTGTTGGCGTAGGCGATGAAATCCTCCGGCAGGTCCTTGGATGCAATGGTGTCGGGGTGGTATTCCTTGACCTTTTTGCGGTATTGTTTTTTGATCGTCTCGTTGGAATCATCCGGGGAGCAGTCAAGCACCTTGTAGGCGTCGCCTGCGGCGGCCTTGGCATGCCGGGACCGGATGGTACGGTACTTTGCTTCGGAAAGACCGAAGATTTTGGATGCCGACGATATGAGCGCCTCCTTGTTGCGGTGAAGCGCGCCGTCGGCCACGGCCAGGCGCATCATGGCGTCTATCATCAGTTCGAAAAGCTCCGGGCTGTCCCGAAATTCCTTTTTAAACTGGTGGGCAAAGGACGAAAACGGCCGGCTGTCCTTGAGCGCCTTGTTGAAAATCTGCTCGGCCATCATGCGGCTTTGCACGTTAAGTCTCAGATCGCGGATCATAAACGCGCGCAAAACGTTGACTTCGGCCGATGTCACGCGGCCGTCCACCCGGGCGATTTTCGCCAGCATGGAAAAGGCGTTCACGAAAAACGTGAACTGCCCGGAATCGGCCGGCGAGAACCCGGCGTCGTCCACGCGGACCTGCCGGTTTTCGTCCGAATCGAACATGTGACCGAACGCAGCACCGGCCAGGGCGCCCAGGGGGCCTCCCAGGACGAAGCCAATGCCTCCGCCGACCATTTTACCCATCCATCCCATGGGTTATTATTTCCTGTTTCTTATTGATTAACCCTAAAAACGTCGCGATCAGAAGGCTTAGTAAAAAGTTCAAGATCAAGGCTTGCGCAATTTCGAAGAATGCAGCGTACCTGGTGTACGTGAAATTCTGAGAAATTGCGCGTAACGCAGATATTGGGCTTTTTACGAAGCCTTCCTTATTCTATTTGTGCAAGGAGTTCGCGACGCAGCATATCCATGGCGAGATGCGCGAATATCTCCTTGTTGGCTGCACGGTCCCTGAAGGGCAGGACCCGGCGCTTCGATGTCGTCCGGCCGGCTGCGGCCACGGCCACGCAGATGGTACCCACCGGTTTTTCGTCGGTGCCGCCGGTGGGCCCGGCAATCCCGGAGGTGGCCAGGCCGTAGTCGGCGCCGGCCATGCGCCGGATATTTTCGGCCATTTCCCGGGCGGTTTCTTCGGATACCGCGCCGTGGGCCTCGATAGTATCCGGTGAAACATTCAATATAGCAATTTTTGCCTCGTTTGCATAGCTCACGGCGGAAAAGACGAAATACGCCGATGATCCGGACACATTGGTGAGATGATCGGATATCAGCCCGCCCGTGCAGCTCTCGGCAATGGCCACGGTGGCCTTTTGCTCCGTGAGAAGGCGGGCAAGGGCTTCTTCCATGGTTTCACCGGTATGGGAAATAATCCAGTGGCCGAGGGTTTCGCGGACGATTGCATAGGCTTTTTCAATTTTTGCATCGATTTCGACGGCATCGCTTCCCCAGGCGAACAGCTTGACGATGATTACGGGAAAGCGCGCCAGCATGCCCAGCCCGACGCCGTCAAAGGCACGGGAGGGTTCGTCCAGGCGCTGGTTGACCTCGGCTTCGGGCAGGCCGAACAAGGAAACCTGCCGCTCCCGGAAAACGCGGCGCCGATCCGGGGGGATGTGGCTGGATTCGATCTCCGGAAGGACCCTTTCAGTCATCATTTCCTTCATTTCGCGGGGAACGCCCGGCAGAAAGAAGATGGTGCAGCGGCCGATTTTCATCCGGAAGCCGGGGGCCGTGCCCGAGCGGTTGACGATGGGGGCGGCGGTTTCCGGAAGAAGCGCCTGCTTGGCATCCGATGGATTCATGGCGCGGGAGAAGCGCTCGAAAAACGCCTGGATGGAGGCCAGGGCTTCCGGGTTTTCCGAAAGGTTGACGCCGGCTGCTGCGGCCGCCGCCTCGGCGGTGATATCGTCCACGGTGGGACCGAGCCCGCCGGTGACCACGGCGATATCCGCATGAAGGGCGATTTCGGTGAGCAGCTCGGAGAGCCGGTCCGCATCATCGCCCACGGTGGTGTGGCGGGTGACCCAAAGGCCTTGCTCCATGAGCTTTTCCGCGATAAAGGCCGCGTTGGAGTCTATGATGGCGCCGTTTAATACCTCATCACCCGTGGATACGACCTGTGCGAGCAGAATTCTGGCGCTGCTGTGTTCGTTTGCCTGCATGGTATTGTCCGAAAAAAGAAAATGAAAAGAAAGTCGTATCCGGAAACTATAATATGCTTTGGGGGAAATGTGAAATCATTCGTTTGGAAAATGCCCGGATGCAACGCGGGCGTCAATGGTACAGCCCTTTTTCCTCTTCCATCACGCTCAAAAACACATCGACCAGGTAGGGATCGAACTGGCTGCCGGCGCATTTCCTGAATTCCGTTGCCACCTCGTTACCGGAAAGGGGTTTTTTGTAAGGCCGGCCATGGGTCATGACCTCCCAGGCATCCGCAATGGTGGTGATCCTGGAGAGCAGCGGGATCTCCTCGCCTTTCAGGCCGCCGGGATATCCTTTGCCGTTCCAGTGCTCGTGGTAGCAAAGGATCTCTTCGGCCACATGGGAGAAGTCTTCCGTTGCAATGGCGATGCGGTAGCCGGTTTCCGTGTGCTTTTTCATGATCTCCCATTCCTCGTCGGTCAGGGGGCCGGGCCGGACCAGCATTTCTTCGGGGGTTTTGATTTTTCCGATATCGTGAAGGGTGATCAGAAGGGACAGGCGGTTGAGCTCCGTATCGGAGAGGTTGAGCTTCCGGCCGATTTTCAGTGCAACGTCCTGCATACGCCGGGTATGGGCTTCGGTTTCAAAGCTTTTCTCCGCCAGCGTCTTCAACAGGGCATCGAGTACGGCACTTCGGATGCTGCGGCTTTCGGCGAGCTTCTGCTTGTACATCACGTCCTCGGCATCTTTGATGACATCCACAAAATTGGTTTCAATGCTGTTTTTAACAGAGGCGCCAAGGGCCATGGAGATGGGGATATCTTCGATAAAGGCATTTTTGCACATCCGGATGATCCGCCTGGATATGGCTTGTGATTGCGCTTCACCGGCGCGGGGGAGCAGGATGACGAACTCATCCCCGCCCCAGCGGGCGATGACGTCCTCCTTGCGGCAGGATTGACTGATGATGTCGGCAGCGGCTTTCAGCAGATCATCGCCCACTGCATGGCCGTAGGTGTCGTTGATCAGCTTGAGGCCGTTCAGATCGGCCATAATGACGCTGATGGGAAGCTGCCTGTCCGTGTTGAGCCGCTGCATATCCTCTTCCAGGTAGAGCCGGTTGTAAAGGCCCGTCAACTGATCGTGAAAACTCAGATGCAGGATCCGTTTTTCGGCCATGTGACGGGTCATGGCATTGGATATGAGCTCCGCGACGACCTTGAAAAGCGTTGCCCGCTTTTTACTCCAGGATTTGGGTTCGCGGACTGCATCGAATCCAAGAAAACCGTGAAGGTCGTCGCCAGCTACCAGGGGAATGCACAGGAGGGATCGGATATCCTGGTACTTCAGCGCTCGTTTTTCGGCACCCGCTTCAGGGGGGAGGCGATCCACATCCGCGATATAAACAAACTCCTCGCTTCGGAGGCGTCTGGTCAGCCAGGGAAGGTATTCCGCATGGATGTTGAGCGCCTTTCCAAGCTGGGGCGTGATTCCCGGGGCGCACCATTCATGGGTGATGGGCATGATTCTGCCGTTTTCGGCAAAATGAAACACGTAGCTGCGGTCAAAATCAAACAACTCCCCTGTCAGCTTAAGGGCATGGTCGATGCCTTCGCCAATGCGATCGGGCGGCAGCAGCATAAAAAAACCGGAAATGTCGGCTATCGTCTTTTCAAACAGGAGCTGGTCATGGAGGGCTTTTTCCGCGCGCTTGCGCTGGGAGATATTCCGGGCGAGCGCCAGGATTTTTTCCTTGCCGCCATAGCTGACCTTGCCCGTTGTAATTTCCACCGGAAACACGGAGCCGTCCTTGCGGACGTGCACGGTTTCCAGGGTTGCGGACTGGCCGGGGCGCCAGGTTTCCCAACGAGTCAACACTTTGGGCCTGAGCGATCGGTCCCGGTGCAGATCGAATACGTTCATGCGGAGCAGCTCATCGCGGGAATAGCCGGTCTGACGCAGGGCCGCACGGTTGACATCTAGGAAACGGCCCTCGAGATCGTGCAGGTAGACCATGTCGATGGACTGCTCCACCAGGGAGCGGTATTTTTCTTCGCTTTCGAGCAGCTTCTGTTCGGCCTTTTTGCGTTCCGTGATATCCTGGGAAAAAATGCTCACGCCGACCACGGAAGTTTCCAATGATCGGTCTGGAGCGCTTTTTGGCGAGCTGTTCGATGAAAGGTCCGGATCCCGCATCGGAGAATAAGTGACTTCGAAGTGTTTCAAACTATCGCCCGATTCCGCGAAAATCGATTCCTCCACGACCTGGACGCCTTTAAGTGCGCGCAATATATTCGCCCTGGATCGCTTCCAGTCCGTCTTTTCGTTCCGGTATTCGAAAAAAAAGTCTCCGATACGGATATCAGCGTTGCAGAGGGCTTTCATCTGCCGGGCATGGGCACGGTTGAAGCTGGTATAGCAAAAACGCCGGTCCAGGGAGCAAAACGATGTGGGGCTGCTTTCGATGATTCCCTGCATGAGCCTGTGCTTGAAGTGCAACGCTTCTTCCGCCTGCTTCCGGTCGCTGATGTCGGTGGTAAAACCCTGGTAATGGGTAATGATCCCCTGCTGGTTCCGGATGGCCCGGGCATTGGTGGAGACCCAGTACACCGCGCCGTGACGGCGTTTGAGCCGGTACTCGTAGTTGACCACCTCTCCGTGGGTTTCTATGAGCCGCCGGAACTCATTCCGGTCGGCGGCGTTTGCGTAAACCTGCGTACCGATGTCCGTTATCGATTCGATCAGTTCTTCCGGGGTTTCATAGCCGTACATGCGCGCGAGTGCGGGATTGGCAAAAGTAAACCGTCCATCGGGTGTGGAAATGAAAATACCGATGGGAGCATTCATCATGATTTCCCGGAATTCCAGCATCTGCTCCCAGAGCCCCTGATGGGCTTCATGGCCGGGCGGATTGCCTTCGGACATGGATCGCTCCCATATTTAAAACTATATACCGATTCCGAAACCGGGAATCCTTGCGAACTGATACCCAATAATAGGCGTTTTTTGATCCGTTTGCAAAGTTTGACGGCTTTGTGAAAAAAAGTCCAATGCCCGGCTCTGGTACATACAGCGTTCTATGGTATCCAAACGAAACCGGATATGATATATAGTGCCTCAATTTCTTTGCCATTCTGTCCGGATGCCGGAAGTATCCACCGTGTTTTTCTATCGGGACTGCTTCAGATCAGAGCGGGGCTGTTTCGGGGCTTTATAAAAAAAGGCAGGCGCCATTTGGAGGCAGTGTTTTTTGTAAACCAGGCCGTGAAATTTTTTCTGCTGTACATGGTACAATACGGCTGCGGGTTTCTGGCGGTGAAAAAAGGCGTAAAAGTCAACTACACGCGTAAAATCAATCATTTTGTTCTGTTTTTCATCCCCATATACCTGGACCGGTTTTTTGCACATCCTGAAACTTTCGGGCTGTTCATCATCTCTTCCCTTTTTTCCATATCCACGCTGCTGATTTACATTGAACCCGTACGAAAGCGGGTCTTTTTCATCAACCGCATGTTTGCGTCCTTTGATCGCCCGGAGGACCGCCCGCACACACTGCTGTGGCTTTCCACGCAGATTGCGGGCGGTTTCCTGGTCATCGTTCCCATGATTATGCTCTACGCCCACCATGGCCTGCAGCACCTGATAATGATCCCCATATTGATCAACGGCATCGGCGACGGACTCGCGGAACCGGTAGGCGTGCGTTTCGGGCGGCATAAGTACCGGGTGTATGCCCTGTTTTCCAAACGGCTGTACCACCGGACACTGGAAGGAAGCGCGTGCGTATTTCTGACAAGCCTTGTGGTGATCGCCTTCTACCACGACGCTTTTACGCTTCAGCAGTGGATTTTGGCGCTGATAGCGGTGCCGGTCTGCATGACGCTTGCCGAAGCGCTTTCGCCGCATACATGGGATACCCCGTTTTTATTTTTGACGGGATACCTGGTCGTGTTTGCGGTGAGCCTTGTATGAGAAGAAGTCCGGCATAGACAGGCTATCGGCCCGGCCCCCGTTTACATCTGGGCCGTGCTTTCTTCCGGCCCGACGACTTCCAGCGGAAGCCACAGGGTAAAGCGGCTTCCCTGCCCGGGGATGCTTTTGACCATCAGGATGCCGCCCATGGTCTTGGCGCGCTCCTTCAGGCTGAGAAGGCCTAAACCCTCTTTCCCGCTGCCGGAATCCAAAATAGCGGAATCAAATCCGCGCCCCCGGTCTGCGACGCTCACCTGGAGCCCGTGTTCCGAACCAAGAAGTTCCACGCTGGCCTCGTCTACCCCGGCATGTTTGGTGACATTGAACAATAGTTCCTGCACTGCCCGGAAGATAAAGAGCTTCAGGGGCGTATTTTCGTAATCGACGATATTGTCGGCGTCGAAGCGGACCTTCAGGCCGAAGCGCTTGTCCATGTAGCGGACCAGCCAGTTGAGCGCGGCCGTAAGATCGTAATGATGGACCACGGCGGGACTCAGCTCGTGTGCAAGCTCGCGGGAATTGTCAATGGCCCGCTTTAGCATGTGATCCACTTTTTCCAGCAGGGGCTTGTGGGAGGGGTCCGGGTCAATCGATTGCAGGTGAAGCTTTGCGCTTGCAAGAAGCTGCTGCATGTCTTCGTGCAGAAGATCGGCAATCCGGCGTCTTTCTTTTTCTTCGGCCTCAACCAGTTCCACGGTGAGCGACCGGAGCTGCTCCGAGCGCTTTTCGGCCAGCCGGGTGCGTTCGGAGACCTTCTGCTCCAGGGTTTCATTCATCCGCTGGAGTTTCTCCTCGGCCTTTCTGCGTTCGGTTTCGCCGGCCGTGCGGACGTCGATCATCCGTAAGGTCATCCACCCGATAAAACAGATTCCGATGAACCATATGAGGCTGTGACCCGCCAGAAGCGCGTACGTCCGGCTTTGAATATGGGATATGTATGAGGAAACCGGCATGGACACGCTGATTCCGCCCTGAATGTCGCCCAGTTCATATCCCTGACGGGCATGGCATTGCAGGCAGCTCTCTTCCGTGACAAAGGGCCGCATGAATCGCATGTGCGGCTTTCCGCCGATTTCCTTGATGGCAACCGCCTCGCATTCTTCATTGGTGAAGGATTCCAGCGCCTTTCGTTCCCAATCATCCGGGGCGTTTTCCGGCCGCAGAGGGTCGAGGCTAGTAATATTGCCCTCGAGTCCATACTGTTCTCTTCCCATTTCATGAACCTGCCGGGTCATATAGGCCGGATTGACAAGCGTCAGGTGAACGCCGGAATCGGTGATGATGTCCCGCTCGGGTACATGAGCCAGGTAAGGATTGGGCGGTGTTTCTTCGCCGGCAGGCACGTAGACCCCCCCATGGGTTGCCGCCCATCGCCGGTAGACCAGGTCTTTTTCAAAGCTGAGCTCGAGGCTGTTGAGAGCCAGTGCCTGGATTTTCTCCTCTTCCTGGTAGCTGTTCCAGAAGAAGCTGGTCAGAATAATCAGCGTCCATGCGGCGGCCAGGAGCCAGCCGTTTCGCTTCAGCATATAGAGATCGCGGGTGTGGTTGACCGGCGATTGTTGGCTGAGACGATAAGAGTCGTTCATGGCTTCTTTCGGAAAACGTTTCGGCACGAATTATCGGGGCACCCGGCTTTTGGCTGCACAAATCCGGACGATTCATTGACCCGGGTTGTCCACCCGGTTATAGGAAATTGCAACATCTGACGGCTTCGTAAAAAGTCCAATATCTGCGTTACGCGCAATTTCTCAGAATTTCACGTACGCCAAGTACGCTGCATTCTTCGAAATTGCGCAAGCCTTGATCTTGAACTTTTTACAAAGC
>SLPT01000082.1 GCA_007131845.1 Desulfobacteraceae bacterium
ATTCCCCTGCCCGGCAGCCCTGGAAGGGCCGGATCCCCAGCAGGTGAAATGGCCGGCCGTCACCCGGAAGACCGCTCCCGAAGACCGTGCGATTTTTCCGGGGGAAGGGGTGGTTCTTGCAGAAACTGACAATCGCTCAACCGTGAAATGAAAACCCCACGCCCGAAAAACGCAAGCGGGAGTGGGGTTCAGTTTTTGGAACTAGCGGCCGGGCCAGGTCATTAGCCCGGAACGGACATCGGGGATGCTTTTCCAATATACTCGAGTGTTTCTTCATATTTGGAACGAACATCCACATGCGCATCCTCAATTTGCTTTTTTTGCGGGCTCCAATCGGACGGGCATTCTGTGCGAAGCAATTCGATCTTGTCTTCAAGATCCTGAATGATGATTTTCATTTCATTGAAGTATTCCCAGACCTTGTCCTTTTCCGCAGTGCCCATTTTATCGGTCCGGGCAATGACGTCAAACAGTTTGGCCTTCCATGCGGTCAGTTCTGCTGCCATTGAGTTGCAATAATCTTTTGCGTTCATGGTAATACCTCCTTTTTTTAATAAAACGGGTTAAAGCCATGCTGTAGTATCGGGTACTGAGATTTCAAGGTGGCCGGCCAATTCATTGAGTGTTTTCGACAACCTTTCCATGCTCTCATCCAGGCTGTTTTTATTGGGGCTCCAGTCAGGGGGGCATTGATTTTTCAGTTCTTCCAAACCCTTTTCGATGCTTTCAACCTGCGATTGCAATTGTTTCGCGCTCTTTGCATGCGTCGGATCCGAAACCTTTTCCGCGGCAGTGATCACATCATATAAACCAGCCTTTATGCCGATCAATCGCTTATACGTTTCGTCGCAGTAACTCATTACGTCTTTCATACGATTTGCTTCCTTATATTATGGTTTGATTGTTATATTTTTAAGAATAAACATTATTTGTACGCCTGCAAACGCAAATTGCACGCGGGTTGTTTCTTGCAAAGAGAAATAAAATTATTGACAAGACACTTGTTAAGAGCATATGACCATTAATATAAATCAATGAGCTGAAGCTCTTTTCAAACGCTTTTTTAAAACACACAGGCAGAACATAAGCAACCCGGGCCACGAAGGTCTGCTTTTTTCCGTATAACCGGAAAACGCGTCCTTCGTGGCTTTTTTTTGCCCGATGGATCTGTTTCGTGCCTGTCATGCCCTATCGGAAATTGAAAGGAAAATGACATGAAGGTTTTAGCGGCACTGTTCGTCGGGACGATGGTTGTTTTTCAGGCAGGCCTTTTATCGGCGGAACAAACGGAAAGTGCTCATCGGATGGAAGAGGTGGTGGTCTCGGCAACGCGATCGGAAATTCCGGTAGCGGATGCCCCCCAAAGCGTAACCGTCCTGTCCGAACAAGAAATCATGGCTTCACCGTTTGAGCGAGTGGAAGATATTCTGCGATTTTCTGCAGGTATTTATAATACCAGCCACTACGGAATGCAGACGGGAGGCAGGATCAGCCATCTCACCATGCGCGGCACCGGGCGAAACCGGTTGCTTATGCTGCTTGATGGTGTTCCCCTCAATGATAATTTTAACAACACGATTGCCTGGGTTGCATGGGGTCTTATTCCGAAGGAATCCATTGGGCGGATTGAAATCGTTCGCGGACCAACTTCTGCAGCATATGGTTCCGAAGGCTTAGGCGGCGTGATTAATATTATAACAAAGAACCCATCCAGAGAGAGGGATTTCAGCATTAAAGGTACCGCAGGCTCTGGAAACACCTATGGCGCATCTGTTTTTCACTCAAAGAGCGTATCCGATGCCGGTTTTCTTATCTCCGGAAGCTACGAAGAAAGCGACGGGTTCTATATGGTAGATCCGGAAGGCATCGAAGACTACACGACCAAAAGATACCGCGACACCCTGAAAGTGTTTGGCAAAGCCACCTATACGGTAGACGACCGAACGGATGTTTCATTTTCCGGGCTCTATTACGATCAGGAAATGGGAAAGGGCAGGGCGTATTTTTATGACGACATGCAGTTAGACCAGTACCGGCTCGGCATCAATCGGCGCGGGGATCTTGCCGACTGGTCGGGTATGCTCTATCTCAATCGCGGTGACAAAACAGCTTACATGGACAGAAGGCAGGCCGGGGAGTATGTGCCTGACCACAAGGAAAAATTGGGGCCGAATACGGTATGGGGCGCCGAAATCCAGAATACCAGCTGGCTGATTGATGCGACCACGCTGACGACGGGCTTGGCATACAAACAGGTTCGCATGGACTACGAAGAGGGATATCTGGAAAGTGATCGGGAAGTAAAAGCCAAAGGCCGGCAGGAAAGTATCTCGCCGTTTTTGGATATTACAGCGCGCTTCATGGAAGACAGGCTGATTGCCAACGCGGGGCTTCGCTATGATTACATCCGGAACTATGACGGGGCTGAATCGGATACGAATCCTGACGGATTTACCTATGACAGAAAATATTCTTCCAAAAAGTGGAACAATTTATCCCCAAAAGCCGGTGTTGTCTTTCATGCGGATGAACTGACGACTTTTAGAACATCGGTAGGATCCGGTTTCAAACCGCCCAGTCTGTTTGAGCTTTACAAGGTGCATGTTCGCGGCGGCGGCACCAGCCTGACATGGTCCAATGCGGATCTTGACCCTGAAAAAATCGTCACATGGGATATCGGCGCAGAAAGAATGTTTTTCGACAGTTTGTGGAGTCGGATAACTTTCTATCGGTCCTGGGCCAAAGATTATATAAGTAGTAGAAGCACCGGAAGCTTCGTTGAGGATGGCGTTACCTACAGAGCGTTTGAACGGGATAATCTGGAAGAGGTAGACATTTACGGCATCGAAACAGAGATGCATTATGCTATCGGATATGGTCTTTCTTCATTTTTCAATTACACATATAATATATCAAAAATCACCAAAGACGGGGTAAATGCGGATATCGAAGGCAATTTTGTGCCGGGAGAACCCCAGCAGAAATTTCGCGCCGGTCTCACCTACATGAATCCACGGTATCTGAACGCCTCCCTTATGTTCCAGCATGACCGGGACCGGTATCTGGATAGTGAAAATACAGACAAGGCACCCAGCATCAACACGATAGATCTTTCACTTTGGCGAACGTTTTACGACCGTGTAACCTTGCGGCTGAATATCGAAAATCTCACAGATGAGGAAAAGTATCTCAATGAAGGCGTTTTGTATTACGGCTCCGCCCAATTCACCTTTTAGACGATAAGCGGTCTTGTGAATCGCTTTTACACCATTACAAATCTAAATCCTTTTTCCGGACCCACTGGCGATCTTTGTCCTGAAGGAAATGATCGTCTTCGGCAAGGCGATACATGCGGATGCGGTTCTGCATTGCCACTTCCTCGATCGATGCGCCTGTTTCCTGGGCGATGATGTGAAAAAGCGTTCTGCGATCGCTGTTTTCAGCGCTTGCAAGCGCCTGTACATCCGATGAGGCGCCGGCGTCCACCAGAGCCACCAGGCCGGTCCAGGCCTCGCCCACGAGGCCATTGTTCTTGGCTTCCTGCAAGGCGGGATAGCGATCCCGCATGTTTGCCGTCACTTCGTCCTTGTTTTGGGCAAAAACCGTGGCGCTGAAAACGCAGGTTATGAAAAAAACCAAAACAATCAAACTGGCATATATCTGTTTTTTCATTTTGCACCTCTGTAGTATTATTCTTTTAATAGTTGAAGTTCTTCTTCAGTAAAGATGTCGCCCATATCCCCTTGAAAATTCAAAGCATCATTTAAAGCCCGCTGGACCTTGAGATTGATATCCACAGTTACGTGAATTGGGGCTATTTCAACCCTGTGGGTGGTATCGGCGGTCACATGGTGCCTTGTGCAAGCGCTTAAAAACAACAATATCCCCAGTATTCCCGGAAGAAAAAGTTTTTTCACGATATTCTCCTGTTTATGTTGATAACTATGTTGATAACCATGTTATCTGCTCCTAAAACTCGAAAAGTTCATCAAACGCCCTTTCAATAGATTCTTCCCTGCTCATCTGAAAGCGCAGAAGACGGTTGACGATCTCTCCAAGATCATTCACGTTGATGACCAGGCTCCCAACTTCCTGCGGGGGATCGCCCTCAACCCCCTGGCCGCGAAGCTCAATCATGGCTGATGTATCCTCAACCCCTTTTGTAAGCTTGACCACCAGGTAGTTGTACTCAAAATCCTGCAGCGCCTGCTCCAGCCGCTCGGAAACCGTTGAAAGATAAGGATGCCCTCGCATGGCATCACGAACATGCAAGAGCAGCGTCTCCAGCCATTCGTCATCTTTGATGCCCAGCCTGCCCGTTCCCGGTATCGAATAGAGAAACCCGTTTCCGAGTTCCACTTTTCCCTTTTCATATAACACGGGTACGCGGCCGTAAACCAGGCCGCTTCCATCGATTTTCCGATCGGTTACCCTGGAGGCCAGCGTTATAACATCGATGTCTTCGAAAAAAACCTCGAAGTCAGCACTCTGTGCCTTTATGTCAAACTTGGAGGCATGGGCTGTTATGAATCCTCCTTCCGGGAGATGCCACCGCGTTCTTTCCAGGAAAACCTCGTCTGCGGAATCGAGCCTGAAGGCCGCAAAACCGTCAATAAACTCGACTTCGCCGATCCTGAACCCTGAAATATCCATGCGCTGATTGCCGGGAGTGGTCAAGGGGGAAAAACTGTTTAACCGGACCCCCCCCGTGGCGCCCGTTATCTCCATGTCCATATCCGGATACATTATATCGACATCCCTGAACGCTACATGAAGATCCGGTTGGATGTCCGATCCGTTTAAGTCAAGATTCAACTGGGTGTTGAACGAACCGGTGGCGGTAATTCTTTCAAGCCCGGGCGCAAGCCCGTCGAGAAATCGCTTTTCCGGCAGGTCAAACCATCCTGTGCGGGCAGTCATGTTTCCGGAGATCCCTTCATCCGGATCAAGGGTTGCGACGCAGGAAAATTCCACAGACGCATCCGGCAGAAAGGGCCACACACCCGTAACATGGACATGGTCGTCATATATTTCGGACTCCCCTTTAATACCGGGCCAGCTTGTTTTGCCCCGTGAAACAGCGCCCGTGGAAAAACGTCCCTTTTGAGCGGAAACCCCGCCGAGGGCTATTGGAATGTCGAGCTTCAGATCAAGAACCAGGAGATCCGCAGAGGGAATATGAACACGCCCCATATCCGCCTGAACCAGGCCAACACCCTTTATCACCTTTCCGGCATCAAGATGAAGATCGGCCTCGAATAAAAAAGAATTCCCCAAAATACTTCCCTGATTAAAATCAGCCCTGAACGTTTTTTCCGCCCGGCCGGAACCAGAGACCTTCATCGAGCCGTCACCCGTCCGATGTATTCGTATATCCGGGCTCAGCTCAGCATCTTTTAGGCGGGATCTCTGCCCGGGCGGTTCATAGGCAACCGTGGCGGCTTTGAGAATACTTGTCTTTCCGATTTCCGCCCTGAGCTGATCCGGGTTTGAAAAAAAAGTGCCGGTACCATGGAAAACGAGATCCTGAGCTGTCAAAAAATACCCGGGTATAACCACTTCCGCCAAATCGACGGCGGCTTGCCGGATGTCTATGCCAATATGCCACCTCTCCTCCCCGTTTGCCTGCTTTGGGGAGAAACCCGCGCTGCCCGTCCCCTTCGCCGCAGCATGAAAAGGGCCATTTGCAGCCATCTCCACGGGGCCAAACGCTTCGAGAAAGCCAGGGTCCCCTCCAAGTTGTATGTTCCAGTCAAATCCGGCGTCATGAGAAAACCCGTCATTTAGCAGCTCGTTGATCGACGTCTGGTTTCCGCTGATTTCAATCTGCCCATCCACGGGTTTTTTTACATTGGCGTTAAATTTAAATATAGAACCGTTGTCATTGACCTGCATCCTTATTTTTTCCGCGCGAAAGCGGTTGAGGTCAAGCCCGGTAATTGAAAAATCCGTTTCAAAGGTTTCAAAATGCATCTGGTCATTAAAAAAGGCATTAACATGAAAATACCCTTTTTCAAGGCCGGCACGATAATTTTTAAACGATGCCTCCAGGTTTTCCGCCGAAGCCACGATATCGACACTACCCTTGCCGCTGCCGTCTGCGCCGGTCGTCCAATGAAACTTTACCCGGGCGTCGTAAGCATTATTGTCAGGCTCCTGCCCACTTGAATACCGGTTGCCGGGCAATGCGGTTACGGCACTGATATTGGTTTCCAGGGTGTCGATATTGGTTCTGCCTTTGATGTTTACAGGAAGGCCGAAAACAACGGGCATTGATGTATAGTCCAAAATACTGTTGCCCATTTTGACGATAGTGAGCCGGAAAGGGACGGGATAGCCCTTTCCCTTGTAATTAAACACCAGGGATGAAGATTTGATTTCGATGCTGTTGAATGGAAGATCAATTGGAGCATCGGATTTGCCGTTTTCGGAAACCGGAAATCCGAAGTCCGGCTTTCTGTCATCGAGCCCTATCGTATATTGCAGGCCGCTGATGAAAATATCATCGGCCCTTCCCCTCATGAGGCTTTGCAGGCTGTACCCGATGGTTATAAAATCTATATCCAGCCTGGGTTGCTGCGCTGAAACACGGCTGATATGAACGCCCTTTGAAGTAACGGCCATAACCCTGGCATTGGGCTCGACAAATCCGGCTTCACGCATCCTGTTGACAAGAATTTTTTCAATAAGGGCAGGCCCCGCAATGTAAAACGCAGCCACCCCCGTCAGGATGAAAAGCAGCGAAAGCGCAACCGGCTTTATGAGCCAGGCTAATGAATTTTGATTTCCGGAAGGGGGATTGTTATTCACTCAATTGGTCAATCATCTTGATGAACTCGTAAAAAGCCGCGATCAGACGACTTGTTATCCTTCTGTAAGTATAGCAAGATTCAAAGGACGTGTAAATTGTTATTACCGGCGAGACGACGCGAAAAGTCAGAGAATCAGGCGGCTTGGGCGAGTCGGTCGCTTCCGGGGATCTGTCGGTCATTTTCTTTGACGCCTGGAATTGCTGTTCCCCGGATATGCACTTTGAGTCCGCCATTTCATTCCCGCCCAATCCTGAATACTGCCCGAGCATAGCCAAATGTTGCACTTTTGAAGCCCGCACTCTTTTTTGAAAATGCCAGGGGGGTTATTTGACAATGAGTTCAAGCGAATGCATTATTGATAAAAACAAGATAAAGCCAAACCAATTGTGAGGCAGGGACGGAAAGTCACGGGCCTTTTCGCAACAAGCTTTTCACGTTTTTGATTAGAAGAGATAACCGGACTGCCGTCTAAGTAAGGCGGTTAAGAACTAATTTCATCATATGCTTTTTTATAGAAGCCCCCTTCGGGTCCTTTGTACTATCATTAATCCATATTGATACGGGCTGACCAATGAGCCAACATGCAGACATCAAACATTTTAGCACCACAAATCAGAATCAATCCATTCCCAAAGTGGCCACCCACATTCAAGGATTGGACGAAATTCTGGAGGGTGGGTTGCCCGAAGGCCAGATCACGGCTGTTGTGGGCGGTCCCGGTGCGGGCAAGACCGTAATAGGCCTCGAATTTGCCTATCGAAGCGCACTGGCTGGAGAACCTTGTATTTTCGCATCCTTTGAAGAACAGGCGTCCGAGCTGCGCAGAAATGCCTTGGCCATGGGCTGGGATCTCAAACGTCTCGAAGATACAGGAAAACTGTTCCTTATCGATTCCCGGCCCGGCCCGGATGTGATCCGTGCCGGCGAATATAATCTCAATGGCCTGCTGGCGATACTAGAAGGAAAGTGCGAAGCTATGCATGCCCGCCGGCTGGTCATTGATTCCATGGATGTGATACTGCGGATTTTCGAGGATTCCATCCGACAACAGGACCAGCTTTACCAGCTGACGGACTGGTTGAATAAAAAAGCCATCTCAACGATACTCACCGCCCGGATGATTTCCGAGACCAATAAATTTACCAGCCACCAATTCCTGGAGTTTGCGGCCGACTGCCTGATCAAGATGGACGCCCGGGTAGACGGGCAGATTG
>SLPT01000135.1 GCA_007131845.1 Desulfobacteraceae bacterium
CGGATCAGCCGGCTGAAGAAAAAGACCCGCAGGGTCTGAACCGGACGGAATGGGTCATGAAAATCGAACCGGCCGAACTGGCATTTGACATCGACGGGGTCGTGGCCGATACCATGCACCTTTTTTTGTCTATCGCCAAATCGGATTTTGGCGTCAATACCGCCCGCTACGAGGATATCGTCGACTATGACCTCAGAAACTGCCTGGATATCCCTGAAGCGGTGATGACGGAGATTATCCTTCGGATCATTGGCGGAGACTACGGGCAGCCCCTGCGCCCCATCGGCGAGGCGCCCCGGGTGATAGGCCGGCTCAACCACCGGCACCGGCCGACATTGTTCGTAACCGCGCGGCCGGAAAAAGACCATATTGCCGGTTGGCTCTGTGAAAATCTGGATGTTTCACCGGACGCCATCACCGTGGTGGCTACCGGTTCTTTCGAGAAAAAGCGGGAAATCCTGGCGGAGAACCGAATCCGGTATTTTGTCGAGGACCGGCTGGAGACCTGTTTTCTGCTGGCGGAGGCCGGAGTAGAGCCAATTGTCTTTCGGCAGCCCTGGAACAGAAAATCGCATCCGTTTGTCGAGGTGAGCGGCTGGAGCGAGATTGAAGCCATGATCGCCATGTAATATTGCACCGGGGTAACATTGACGGCTTCGTGAAAAGTCCAATATCTGCGTTACGCGCGATTTCTCAGAATTTCACGTACGATATGTACGCTGCATTCTTCGAAATCGCGCAAGCCTTGATCTTGAACGTTTCACAAAGCCGTCGGATCGCGACTTTTAACGAGTCCATCAACATTACACCGGGTAATAACGGGCCGGGAAAATAACCGGTTGGCCCGGTCACGGGATTCCGTGCGCTTCAACAAACAGCAGGTTCCATAACCGAAGCCTTTTTGGGTACGGCGGAAATGAACTCTAACGCCCTGGCGAAACTTGTCGATTCCTTCGTGGATGATCTGGCTGCAGAAAAGGGGTATTCGGAGAATACCTGCCGGGCATATGCCCGCGATTTGAACGATTTTCTCGGATTTTTCGTCACCAACCGGGAACTGGTGATGCGCCCTTCCGCCGGAAAAGACGAAGAAAGCCGTCCGGATGAAAGCGGGAATATCGAGGAGGTCAGCGCACTTGTCATACGAAGCTATCTCGGTTTTCTGCACAAGCAGCAGATCAAAAAGACTTCCATATCGCGGAAAATATCGGCGATCCGGTCTTTTTTCCGCTATCTCGAAAAACATGGGGTCGTAAGGGAAAACCCGGCCGTCAACGTGGCCGTACCCAAAGCGGACAAGTCGATCCCCACTTATCTGACGGTGGACGAGGTTTTCCACCTGATCGATTCGATGCCGACGAATACGCTGTTGGGCAAACGTAATCGGGCCATTTTCGAGATGCTTTATTCAACCGGCATACGGGTTTCCGAACTTGTGGGTCTTGATGTGGAGGACGTCGATTTTGAGGGCCGCATGGTTCGGGTGAAAGGAAAAGGCAAGGTGGAGCGGATCGTTCCGTTCGGTGCCCAAGCGCTGGCCGCAGTGCGGGATTACCGGGAAAACCTCCAGGGAAACCGGCATATGGCGCCGGATATCTGGAAGGGATCTCTTTTTCTGAACAAAAACGGCGGACGGCTGACCGACCGATCGGTGGCGCGCATGATCAACGATACAGCGGTAAAAGCGAATATCGGTATGCCGGTTTCGCCCCATGACCTTCGCCATACATTCGCAACGCATATGCTTGATGCAGGGCTCGATCTTCGGATGGTTCAGGAAATGCTCGGGCACCGGAGCCTGTCCACGACGCAGAAATATACCCATGTGAGCATGGATCGGCTTATGCAGGCTTACGACGGTGCGCATCCCCGGAAATAGATCGTGCCTGAACGAAAACCGACAGACAAGAGCAGGATAACGGGCAATTATAATGGATTTTCACGGAACAACCATACTGGCGCTTCGCCACAACGGCCGGGTCACGGTCGCCGGTGACGGGCAGGTCACTTTAGACAAGACGGTGATCAAGCACAAAGCCAGAAAAGTACGCCGGATTTACAATGATCAGATCATCGTGGGATTCGCCGGCGCCACCGCGGATGCGCTGACCCTGTCCGAAAAACTGGAAGGAAAGCTCGAGCGCTACAACGGCAACCTGATCCGTTCGGCCGTGGAACTGGCCCGGGACTGGCGAACGGACAAGTATCTTAGGCGTCTGGAAGCCATGATGATCGCAGTCGATGAAAATCAGATGCTGTTGATTTCCGGTACCGGCGATGTCATAGAACCGGACGAGCCGGTCATATCGATCGGATCGGGCAGCGTTGCCGCCCAGGCTGCGGCGTCCGCACTGATGCCGCACGCGGATGATCTGGGCATGGATGCTCGAAGTATCGTGACCGAGGCCATGCGCATCGCATCATCGCTTTGCATTTATACCAATACGGATTTCTCCATTGAAGAAATTCCGGAGGAAAGGCAGCAGTAAGGATTATGAGTGAACTGACACCCCGCGAAATCGTGGCCGAACTGGACAAATACATTGTCGGGCAGTACAAGGGAAAACGTTCCGTCGCCATCGCCCTGCGCAACCGATGGCGCCGCAGGCAGGTTCCTGCGGATTTGAAAGACGAAATAGCGCCCAAGAATATCATCCTCATCGGTCCCACGGGCGTCGGAAAAACGGAGATCGCAAGACGTTTGGCCCGGCTCACGGACTCCCCGTTTTACAAGGTAGAGGCCTCGAAATTCACAGAGGTGGGTTATGTGGGAAGAGACGTGGAATCGATGGTGCGGGATCTGCTGGAGGTGACCATCGGTCACCAGAAAGAACGGGAGCAGGATGCGGTGGCGCCCAAAGCCATGGAAATCGCTGAAGACCGTCTGCTCGATATTCTGCTGCCGGATTCCGGAGAACGGGAGCAAAACCGCCGGGCGGAAGATTCTGGCGGGCAGGGAGACCGGCTTCTGCCGGAACCGGGCTACGATAGCATAGCAGCCGGAGATCCTGCCGGAAAAGCAGCCGGAGAAGCAACCGGAGAATCAGCCGGTGAAGGCGCCGAAAAGGCGCGTTCCTCACTGGCGACCCGCGAGAAACTGCGGAAGATGCTCCGGGACGGCAAGCTGGATAAACGCTTCGTCGATCTGGAAACCCGCGAAAAGTCCATGCCGATGCTCGAAGTTTTTTCCAATACTGGCATGGAGGAGATGGGAATCAATTTCAAGGACATGCTGGGATCGCTCATGCCGCGGGGATCCACCCGGAAACGCAGGGTTACGGTTGCAGATGCCCTGCAGATACTGGCCCAGGAAGAAGCCCAGCAGCTGGTGGACATGGAAAAGGTTGTCCGGGATTCCATTGAAAAAGTCGAGCAGTCGGGCATTATTTTTCTCGATGAAATCGATAAGGTTACCGGCAAGGAAGGGGGGCACGGCCCGGACATCTCCAGAGAGGGTGTGCAGCGCGATCTTCTGCCGATCGTCGAGGGCAGCTCGGTCAATACCAAGCATGGCCCCGTGAAGACGGATCATATCCTGTTTATCGCTTCCGGGGCGTTCCACACCAGCAAACCCTCGGATTTGATCCCTGAACTCCAGGGACGATTTCCGATCCGGGTGGAACTCGATTCCCTGGGCAGGGACGACTTTGTACGAATTCTCACGGAGCCCCAAAATGCGCTGTTGCTCCAGTATATCGCCCTGCTGCGGACGGAGGGCGTAGCGATATCCTTTTCCGATGAAGCGGTGGAAGAGATCGCCCGGGTGGCCGAAGAAGTGAACAACCTCAATGAAAATATCGGCGCACGGCGGCTGCATACCCTGATGGAGCACCTTCTGGAGGACCTCCTGTTCGAGGCGGCGTCTATGGGTGGCGGAGAAGTCCAGGTGGACAGGGCTTTCGTGGATGCAAAACTAAAAGATGTAATGGAAGACCGGGATCTGTCGCGATATATCCTTTAGCGCCATCCATTTTCCCGGATTTTGACGTTGCATGCCGGTTTTACCGGCACAGACGAATCGCCCGGGGGCAACGGCTGTCAACATTGCCCCCGGCATATATTTTGGATAACAAGGCGATGAAACCGAACGTTGCAGATATACTCATTGAGTCCCTGCCGTATATCCGGTTTTTTTCCGGCGCCACCATCGTGGTCAAATACGGCGGCCATGCCATGGTGGATGAGCAGCTGCGGGAGGATTTCGCCCGTGATATCACCCTGATGAAGTTTATCGGGATGAACCCGGTGGTGGTCCATGGCGGCGGTCCCCAGATCAATGCGGTACTCGAACGCATGGGCATCAGCCCGCGGTTTGTAAGGGGCATGCGCTTTACCGACCAACAGACCATGGACGTGGTGGAAATGGTACTGGGCGGCAAGGTCAACAAGTCGATCGTTGCCCAGATCAACCGGCACGGCGGAAAATCCGTGGGACTTACCGGGAAGGACGGCGGTCTGTTCCAGGCCGAAAAGCTTCACATCACCTACCAGCCTGACGAGGACAAGCCGCCTGAAATACTTGATCCCGGGCTTGTGGGAACGGTGACATCGGTTAATACGGAGCTGATCCGGACGCTTTCGGGCCAGGGGTTTATTCCCATTATTGCGCCGGTAGGGGCCGGTAGCGAGGGGGAAACATACAACATCAATGCGGACCTGGTGGCGGGCAAGGTGGCCGGTGCCTTAAAGGCGAGCCGCCTGATCTACCTGACGGACGTCGACGGCCTGATGGATACAGGAAATAACCTGGTCTCCTCGGTCAATACCACCGCCGTCCGGAGGATGATCGCCGATGGCACCATATCCGGCGGTATGATTCCCAAAATCGAGTATGCCCTGGACGCCCTGAAAAGCGGGGTGGAAAAGGTGCAGATCATCAACGGCACGCGCCGGCACGCCCTGCTGCTGGAATTGTTCACGGACAAGGGCGTGGGCACGGAAGTCACGGGGTGAAAACATGACGGATACGAACTGGATCGATGCGGCGGGAAGGGTGCTGGCCGATACTTACAAGCGGTTTCCCGTGGTCTTCGAAAGCGGCCGGGGCGCCACGCTCACCGATATCGAGGGGAAACAATACACGGATTTCGTTGCGGGCATCGCCGTATGCAACCTGGGACATGCCAATCCCAGGGTGGCCGAGGCCCTGGCGCATCAGGCGGAGAAGCTGTTTCATGTTTCCAACCTGTTTTACACGATGCCGCAGGTTGAGCTTGCCCGGCACCTGGTGGACCGGAGTTTTGCCGACCGCGTGTTTTTCTGCAACAGCGGGGCGGAAGCCAATGAGGCCGCGATCAAGCTGGCCCGGAAGAATTTTTTTGACCAGGGCCAGCATAACCGGTGGCGGATTGTGGCCATGGACCTGTCCTTTCACGGCAGAACCTATGCCACGCTTTCGGCCACGGGGCAAAAGAAGGTGCGGGAAGGATTCGAGCCGATTCTGGAAGGCTTCGACTTCGTCGCCTTCAACGATATCGATGCGCTGAAGCGGGGGATTTCGGAAAAAACCTGCGCGGTGCTGCTTGAACCCGTACAGGGGGAGGGCGGTGTTTTGTGCGCCGATCCCGATTATATACGGGCCGTTCGAAAACTCTGCGATGAGACCGGTACCATCCTGATCTATGATGAGATCCAGACCGGCATCGGCCGTACGGGCAAGTTGTTTGCCTACGAGCATTACGGGGTGGAGCCGGATATCATGACGCTGGCAAAGGCGCTGGGAAACGGGCTTCCCATCGGCGCCATGCTGGCGAGGGAGGATATTGCCAGGGCTTTCACCCCCGGCTCCCACGCATCCACCTTCGGCGGAACACCCGTGATCACAGCCGCGGCACTGGAAGTGCTGCGTCAGATCGAACGCGACGATATTCTCGGAACCGCCCGCAAAACCGGCGAATATTTTAAAGACAGGCTGAAATGGCTCAAAGAACGCCATAATATCGTGGAAGATGTCCGGGGCATCGGCCTGATGCTCGGTATGCGGATTTCCGTGCCGGGCGCTCCGGTTGTCTCGGCGTGCCTGGAAAGAGGGTATCTCATCAACTGCACGCAGGAGTATATCCTTCGGTTCATTCCGCCTTTGATCATTACCAGGGAGCAGGTGGACGGACTGATCGGATGCCTTGACGAGATACTGGGCGATACAGCGGGCGGCGGAGCGGATGCGGCGCGCTGAGCCAAATACATAGAGTGGCGGAAAAATCCCGGTTTTCGTTCGGGCACTGCACAGGACAATTCACACAAGAGGTTGGTTTGGAAAAAGATATACTGAGTCTCATGGACCTTGTACCGGAGGATTTCGAACTGCTGTTCCAGCGGGCAAGAGAGCTTAAAAGCCGGCATAGAAGGGGAATCTGCGAAAAGTCGCTGGCCGGCAAAACCGTGGGCCTGGTTTTCGAAAAACCGTCCACACGGACCCGTATTTCCTTCGAGGCGGCCACGGCACAGCTCGGGGGCACGCCCCTGTTTATCCAGGCGGGGGAGACCCAGCTTTCCAGAAACGAGCCCATCGCCGATACCGCACGGGTTTTGGAGCGCTATCTGGACGCCCTGGTGCTAAGAACCTATAGCCAGGACATGCAGGAGGAGTTCGCGCGCATCGCATCGATTCCCATCATTAACGCGCTTACGGATGTCTATCATCCCTGCCAGGTGTTAAGCGATCTGTTTACGGTCGTGGAGTGCAAAAACGATCTTTCCGGGCTGAAGATCGCATGGATCGGCGATGGCAACAATATGTCGCACTCCTGGATCAATGCCGCGGCAAAGCTTGATTTCACCCTTGTACTGGCCTGTCCGGAGGCGTATATGCCGGATCCGGGGATCCTTTCGGCGGCAAAGGAGATTGCCGGCGACCGGATCGTTATCGGAAGCGATCCGGTTTCTGCCGCCAAAGAAGCCGATGTCATCAATACGGATGTGTGGGCATCAATGGGAATGGAAGCCGAGTCCGAAAAACGGGCCCGGATCTTCGCACCGTTCCAGGTGAACGAAGAACTCCTTTCCCACGCTGCGGCGGATGTCATCGTCATGCACTGCCTGCCGGCTCACCGCGGGGAGGAGATATCGGCCGGCGTGCTCGACGGTGAGCGATCGGTTGTCTGGGATCAGACGGAAAACAAACTCCACATGCACAAGGCCATCCTGGAAGTACTGATTACGGGATAGCGATGCCCCAATGCATTTTCAGAGCAGAAGCCGGCTGCATGCCGGCGTCTGAAAAACGGGAAAATCCGTTCAGGGCAAATCGCCCGGTGACGATTCCCCCATCCCTTTATGCACCGAAACCAAAGCCGGCGTTTTTCAAAGCGGCCGCCTGCGCGGTTGCCCGGCAAGTGATCATAACAAGGAGCACCCATTGAAAAAAGACGTTGAAAAAGTAGTTCTGGCATACTCCGGCGGTCTGGATACTTCCGTTATCCTGAAGTGGCTGGCCGAGACCTATCAATGCGAAGTGATCGCCTTTTCCGCGGATATCGGGCAGGGCGAAGAGCTTGACGACGTGCGGGAAAAGGCGTTTGCGACCGGCGCATCCGAGGTCTACATCGATGATCTGACGGAAGCGTTCGTGTCCGATTACGTGTTTCCGGCGTTTCGGGCGAACGTCATCTACGAGGGCCAGTACCTGCTGGGCACATCCCTTGCGCGGCCGCTTATCGCCAAACGCCAGATGGAAATCGCCGCCCGGGAGGGCGCGGACGCCGTAAGCCACGGGGCAACCGGCAAAGGCAACGACCAGGTGCGCTTCGAGCTGGCCTACTATGCCATCGATCCCCACATCCAGGTGATCTCCCCCTGGCGGGAATGGGACCTCAATTCCAGGAGTGCGCTCATGGCGTTTGCCGAAAAGCACGGCATACCCGTCACTTCAACCCGCGAAAAACCATATTCCACCGACCGGAACCTGCTTCATATCAGCTATGAGGGAGGGGTTCTCGAAGATCCCTGGAACCCGCCGTCCGAAGATATGTTCACCCTGACAACCTCTCCCCGAAATGCACCGGATGAGC
>SLPT01000200.1 GCA_007131845.1 Desulfobacteraceae bacterium
ACGGGGTTTCGCGCTACCGGGAACTCGAACAAACGCACCTGTCCCCGTCCGGACAGGAGGCGGCCGGCAATTTCCTGCTTGTATCCGCCCGAACCGTTTCATCCGGCGCGGCGATTTCCGCCGCCGCGGCAGTCGACATCTGCGGCGCGCAAACCGCTCCGGGAGAACCCGGCGTTTCCGCCGGCCGCGCGGAACTTTCGTTTACCGTGCCTGCCGGGTCCGACAGGAACTTCTGCCTCGAAAAGCGCGTCGCCATCTACACCTCGGGGGATGCCGGGGTGGACGATGCCGCCGATGCCGCCCGGAACGCCGTAAATAATATGCCTTCCTTCGATGCGCTGAAACAGGCGAGCATTCAGCAGTGGGCCCGGCTGTGGGACGCAATGGATATCCGGCTGACCGGTGACCGTTTCAGCCAGAAAATGCTCCGGCTGCACATGTATCATCTGCTGGTGAGTGCATCCCCCCACAATGTGCATATCGATGCCGGAATGACCGCGCGCGGCCTTCACGGGGAGGCGTACCGGGGACATGTATTCTGGGATGAGCTCTTTATTCTTCCCTTCTACGAACTGCACTTCCCGGAAATTGCGCGGGCATTGCTTTTGTATCGCTACCGGCGCCTGGACGCCGCCCGGGAGCTTGCCCGTGCCGAAGGACTCAAGGGGGCGATGTTTCCCTGGCAGAGCGGAAGCGCCGGCCGGGAAGAAACACAGGTTGTTCACCTGAATCCCATGACCGGCGAGTGGGGGCCGGATCACAGCTCCCTTCAACGCCATGTCTCCCTCGCCATAGCATACAACACCTGGCATTACTGGCACACCACCGGAGATCGGGAATTCCTGGAGGCTTTCGGCGCCGAGATGTTTTTCGAAATCTGCCGGTTCTGGGCGGACAAGGCCCGGTGGGACCCGGAAACCGGACGATATCATATCGACGGGGTCATGGGTCCGGACGAGTTCCATGAAAAATACCCCCAAAGCGACGCCGGCGGTTTCACGGACAACGCATACACCAATCTGATGACCCATTGGGCGCTGGTCACGGCGGGCGAAATCTTTTCGGCCATGCAAAAGCCCGCCAGACAGTCCCTTGCGGACCGGATCGGCATCGATGCCAAAGAGATCGAAAACTGGAAGGAAATCGCACGGAAACTCAACCTCGTCATCGAAGACGGCGTGATCGCCCAGTTCGATGGCTATTTCTCCCTTGCCGAACTCGACTGGGAACATTACCGCAGCGCCTACGGCGATATTCACCGAATGGACCGGATTTTGAAAAAGGAAGGAAAATCCCCGGATGACTACAAGCTCGCCAAGCAGGCCGACGTACTCATGGGGTTTTACGTGCTGGGCGCCCGCCGCGTGGCGTCGATGCTTCACGCCATGGGTTATGAGGCCGATGACGGGATCCTTCGGAAAAACGTCGAATACTACCTTCCGCGCACCTCCCACGGATCGACCCTGAGCCGCGTGGTACACGGCGCGCTGGCCGCCGCTTTGGGCGATATGGATACAAGCTGGAAGCTCTACCAGGAAGCCCTGGCCAGCGACTATACCGATATCCAGGGCGGCACCACCGGGGAGGGGATTCATACCGGGGTCATGGCCGGCACGGTGCTGTTTGCCATGACGGCCTACGGGGGCCTGCGCACGGACGGAGACGCCGTGCGCCTTGACCCCGCCCTGCCGCCGCTGTGGGAAAAAATGGAATTCGCCATCCGGTTTCGCGGCATCCGCCATGAACTGGAAACCACCCGTAGAGAAGCGGTCGTTCGCAAGGAAGTAAAAGAGGAACCATAGCCGCCGGCAGCTTCCCCGAAGCGACCCAAAACGCAGGGGATCTACGGCCAGAACAATTATATAACCTGATGAGCAATTTTCAAGCTTGCCGAAGATACAAGGCAGCGGATGTTGAGCTATAGTCGACGATTCAAGACATCCGCTGACACAGTAGATGCGGCAAAACCGGAAACGCTCCGTACAGGTTTTAAAAAAAAGGAATGCACCATGCTGGGAGACGTACTGCTCATTGAAGACAAGCATCGGCAGGCGGCAAAAGCGCTTGCGGAAAAAATCCTGCAAACCGGTAAAACGCGCCCCGTGATCGCCATATCGGGCGAATCCGGTTCCGGCAAATCCGAGCTGTCCCACTGCCTGGCAAGGGAGTTGAAAGATCAAGGCATCCGGGCCAAGGTGATTCACAGCGACAATTACTATTTCGTCCCGCCCGAAGAGCGAAACGATTGGCGAAAAGCCCACGGACCCGAAAGCATCGGCCCGGAAGAATACGACTGGGATGCGATTCACCGGACCGTCAGCGACTTCAGGGAGAAAAGCGTATCGGAAATGCCATGCATTGACCTGGTAACCGACCAGGTCGATACCCTGAAAACCGACTTCAGCCAGATCGGCATGCTGGTGATCGACGGGCTCTATGCCATTGCAACCGATCACGCCGATATACGTGTATTAATCGATATCACCTACCATGAGACCAAAAAGGCCCAGCTGCTGCGCGGCAAGGAAAAGGTGAACGAATGGCGGATGACGGTTTTGGAGCAGGAGCACCGGAGGGTTTCCCCTTTGCGCGAAAAAGCCGACTGGATCGTGGACGGATCCTACCGGCTGCAGCAAGCCGGCAGCAATTAGAGGCCATCCGGGGTAAGCCATGAAAAAAATACCGCGCTGCACCTACCGGCTCCAGTTTCATCCGGGCTTTACGTTCGACGATGCCGCGGCCGCGGCGGACTACCTGGCCGCCCTGGGCATCAGCCACGTCTACGCATCCCCGTACCTTCAGGCGGCCCCCGGCAGCACCCACGGATACGATATCGTGGATTACACGACCGTCAACCGGGAACTGGGCGGAAAGCAAGGGCATGAGCGATTTTGCCGGGCGCTTTCAGACCACGGCCTGTCCCAGGTCATCGACGTGGTGCCCAACCACATGTCGATCAACCCGGCCACCCACAACCGATGGTGGTGGGATGTGCTGAAAAACGGATCGAACAGCGCATATAACGCATTTTTCGATATCGATTGGCGTCCTCCGGAAAGCAAGCTTGCCGGCAAGGTGCTGCTGCCGGTACTCGAAGACCACTACGGCCGCGTGCTGGAAGATGGAAAAATCCGGACGGCGCTTTTGAACAATGAACCCGTTGTGACTTGCAGCGGAATGGCCTTTCCCCTGTCGCCTTCCTCGGTAGCGGCCCGGATTAACCGAATGAAGCAAGAGACGAAAGGCAATGCATCGCCCCCGAACACCAGGGGTTTTATCGAGGCGATCAATGTCGATCCGGAAGCCCTGGACGAACTTTTGAAAGAGCAGCACTATCGCCTGGCTTACTGGCGGACGGCGTCCGAAGATCTCAACTACCGGCGGTTTTTTTCCATCAATGAGCTGGCGGGAATCCGGGTCGAGCACGCGGATGTTTTCTTCGAAACCCACAACCTGGTGATCGACTGGCTGCGACGCGGAATCGCGGACGGCGTCCGCATCGACCACCCCGACGGCATGGCCGATCCTGAAGCCTATTTCAAGCGACTGGCGGCGGCCGCGCCCGACGCCTGGATGGTCGTGGAAAAAATTCTCCACGAAGGCGAAAAACTGCCCGGATCCTGGCCCGTGGACGGCACCACCGGCTACGAATTTTTGAATCTGGCTGCCGGGCTGTTCATCGATCCCGCCGGAGAAGAGCTTTTGACGCGGTTCTACTCCGAATTTACCGGCGGCAGGATGGATTTTGAAGAACTTGCCAGGCGTTGCAAGCACCGGGTCATGGACGAAATCCTGGGAGCGGAAATCCGCCGTATCACGGAGCTTATGGTCCGGATCTGCGAGGCGCACCGCCGGTTCCGGGATTACACGCGCCGGGAAATCCACAGCGCGCTCACGGAAGTCCTGGCCTGCCTGCCCGTCTATCGCACCTACGTGCGATCGGACGGCCCCGTCCGGGAAGCCGACCGCCGCATCATCACCGAGGCAACGGCCCGGGCCGGAGCCGCACAGCCGGATGTCGACCCGCGGTTGTTCGGTTTCATCCGGGATATTCTCTGCCGTCGCTGCAAAGGCGATGCCCCCCGGGAAATGGTGATCCGTTTCCAGCAGGCGAGCGGTCCGGTTACGGCCAAGGGAATCGAGGATACCGCCTTTTACCGCTACAACCGGCTATCCGGCATGAACGAGGTTGGGGGGAACCCGTCCGTTTTCGGCATCCTGCCGGAGGCTTTCCATGGAGCCATGAAAGAACGCAGCCAAAACTGTCCCGCCGCCATGCTCGCCACCTCCACCCACGACACCAAGCGAAGCGAAGACGTCCGCGCCCGTCTTGCGCTCCTGTCCGAAATACCGGGGAAATGGTGCGCTGCCGTGCTTGGCTGGTCGGCGCAAAACGAGACTTTCCGGAAAAACGGCCTGCCGGACGCCAACATGGAGTACCTGCTCTATCAGTCCCTTCTGGGCGCATGGCCCATCGATGCGGAGCGGACCGCCGTTTTCATGGAAAAAGCCGCGCGCGAGGCAAAGGAGTACACCACCTGGGAGAACCCCGATGCCACCTATGAAAACGCCCTGCTTTCATTTGTGAGCGCCGTCCTGGCGGACGAAAGCTTCACTTCATCCATGGCGGACTTCGTGGCCCCGCTGGTCATGGCCGGACGGATCAATGCCCTGTCCCAGACCCTTATCAAGCTGAGCGCGCCGGGCGTGCCGGACATCTACCAGGGATGCGAACTATGGGACCTCAGTCTGGTGGATCCGGATAACCGGCGGCCAGTTGATTACGCGCTTCGCAGACGCCTGCTTACAGAACTCGACGCAATGACCCCGGAGGAGGTCATGGAAAAAGCCGATGACGGGCTTCCCAAGCTCTTCCTGATCCGCCGGGCGCTGGACTTAAGGAAAAAGCGGCCGGAGATTTTTTCCCCCGACGCCGGCTACCGCCCCCTGCCGCTTCGGGGGAAGCGGAAACAGCACGGGGTGGCTTTCCTGCGCGGCGATAGGGCGGCCGTGATCGTGCCCCGGCTGGTTATGGGGCTTATGGGAGAAATGCCGGAGGCTTCATGGAAACGCATTCCCACCGGGTTTGAGGATACCCGGATCGAGCTGCCGGCAGGCCGCTGGCACAACCTGTTTACCGGGGACAGGACGGACGGGGGGGAAGTGCTGCTGAGCCAATTGCTTTCGCGGTTTCCGGTGGCACTTCTGGTAAAGGAGCCGTCAGATATGCTGCACTCATAAAAGTCGTGATACGCGCTATAGCTATAGGATGTGCGGACGAAGGAAGCGTATCGCTTAACGCCGCCGTAACAAACCCCTCGGGAGAATGATGTTTTATGATGCGCTTCCTTGTCAGCATATCCTATGGTTCTGCGTGCGATTCAAGAGAATTTCACGTACGCCAAGCACTCTGCATTCTTCGAAATTGCGAAAGCCTTGATCTTGAACTTTTTACAAAGTCGTCGGATCGTGACTTTTTACGGGGGCTTCAGATATGAACAACCGAAAAATCCCCATTTCAGTGTGGGCGCCCTTTGCCGGGGATGTGGCGCTCCGGACCGGGGATCGGACGCTGCCTCTGAAACGCGCGGAAGACGGATGGTGGCACCTTGCCGAAGGGCTTTTGCCGGACACGGACTACGCGTTTTTCACAGACGGCCGCGGGCCGTTTCCCGATCCCCGCTCCATGCGGCTCCCAAACGGCGTCCAAGGCCCCTCCCGGACGGTGGACCACGGCGCTTTTAAATGGCACGATTCCGGATGGCGCGCCCCGCCGCTTTCTTCGGGCGTTATTTACGAACTCCATACAGGAACCTTTACGGAAAAGGCAACGTTTGACGGCGTGATCGAACGCCTGGACTACTTGTGCGATCTGGGTATCACCCATATCGAGCTGATGCCCGTCAACAGCTTTTCCGGCACAAGGGGATGGGGATATGACGGGGTCGGTCTTTTCGCGCCGCAGGAAAGCTACGGCGGCCCCGAAGGCCTCAAGCGGCTGGTGGATGCCTGCCATGGCCGGGGGATCGCGGTCCTCCTCGACGTGGTCTACAACCACCTGGGTCCGGAAGGAAACTACCTGGAGCACTTCGGCCCTTATTTCGCCGGCCACTACCGTTCTCCGTGGGGCGATGCGGTCAACCTCGACGGGCCATACAGCCACGAAGTCCGTCGGTTTTTCATCGACAACGCCCTGATGTGGCTTTCGGACTATCACCTGGACGGCCTGCGGATCGACGCGGTCCATGCCCTGGTGGACACATCGGCCATCCACTTCCTGGAGGAACTGTCAGCGGCGGTGCGGCGCCTGGAAGCAGAAACCGGGCGCCCCCTGGTCCTCATCGCCGAAAGCGATCTCAACGATCCCCGCGTGGTGACGCCGACCGAAGCCAACGGAATGGGAATCGACGCCCAGTGGAGCGACGACTTCCACCATGCCGTCCATGCGGTGGTCACCGGTGAACAAGGCGGTTATTACGCCGATTTCGGCCGCATGGAAGATATTGCCCGCGCATGCACGGAGGTATTCGTATACGGAGGGCGCTATTCCGCCTTCCGGAAGCGCGTGCACGGCCGGCCGGTGGAAAAGCTTTCCGGCAGCCGGTTTCTTTGCTACATCCAGAACCACGACCAAATCGGAAACCGTGCCGGCGGCGAGCGGATCGGGCATCTTGCTGATCCCGGTCGGATCCGTGCGGCAGCGGCCCTTGTCTTTTTCGCCCCCTTTGTTCCCATGATCTTCCAGGGGGAGGAATGGGGAGCGACCACGCCCTTCTTCTATTTCACCGACCATGCGGACGAGTCCCTGGGCAAAGCGGTGCGGGAAGGACGGGCCCGGGAATTCGCCGCTTTTGGCTGGAACCCGGAAGACCTCGTGGATCCCCAGGCACAAGAGACCTTTGCCCGATCAACGTTGAAATGGAAAGAGGCGGACCACGAGCCGCACCACGCCACGCTCAGGTGGTACCGGGACCTGATCGCCCTGCGGAAAACCCGGGCCTGCCTGAAAGACGGCCGCCTGGACCGGACCACCGCCCGGTTCAACGAAACCGCCAGATGGATTGCCATATCCCGGGGAGAACTCCTGCTCGTTTGCAACTTCGGTCAAAAGGAACAATGCATCCCCGTAAAAAGCGCTTCCACGGCAACGCTTCTTCTCTGGTCGCCCGAAGCGCCCGTGATCAAGCCTTCCGCAATCCTGCTTCCCGCAAATGCCGCAGCGATAATCTCCCGGAAAGAAAGATAAACGCAAACCCTTTTATTTTTGAGGCCGAACGAAAACCAGGATTTTTCGTCAAATTCAAGGAGGCAATAATTTTAACCGCATGAATACTATGCGTATTTTGAGGATTAAAATTTGAGCCTGACACAGAAATTGGCGGGAAAGACGGTTTTCGTTCAGCCACTATTTAGAAGGAAGATGCCGATGAATACCGGAAAAACCTGCAAAATAAAGGGCATTTCCACAAAATCGTCGCCCCTGCTTGACTGGAACAAAACAGGATGATATCGCTTTATAATTGAACACACATCCACTCCAAATGCGCTGAAAGGCGGGGCGATGAGCAATGAATACCGATTGAACGGCGGCGGGGAAAAACGAAAGCATACCCGGTTCAGCACATCCAATTCCATAGAATACGTTCTGCTAGATGAGAGCAGAACCGAACTGGAACGCGGGGAGGGCCGGACTCTGGATCTGAGCCGCGGAGGGGCCCTCCTGGAAACCCGCCACATCCTCAGGGGGTCTCTGATCCTGCTTACGCTTCTTGATATGAAAGGGAAAACAATCGAGGTGGAAGGCCGGGTGGCAAACAGCCGCAAGCCGGAGCATGCCGATTTCTACCTCACCGGCGTGGAATTTACCGGATCC
>SLPT01000381.1 GCA_007131845.1 Desulfobacteraceae bacterium
ATCCGGGACCTACCCGGCCGAAGACCCCGGCGTGGTGCTTTATCATACGAAAACCTCGCCCCGGGAAAACCATGCATGGTTCATAAACGGCCAGGACGTGCTTATGCTTGCGGAAGGCCTTTCAACCGGCCGCTACCCCACCGCCCGCATCGTATCGATCTCCGCGCCGCAGGAGGGAAACGGTTCTGCCGCGCCAGCCGGATGCTATGTAAAAACCAGACTCGGAGCGCCTTTGGCATCCCTGATATCCCTTTTGAGCGCGGAATCAAACGGCGAACACCGGCGCTGGATCATGGGGGGGCTTTTCCGGGGCCGGACCGTCCCGAAAGACGACTATTTAGGGCTGAGCGAAACATCCCTTTTGATCGCCATCGATGCCGGTGATCCGGAGCTTTTCGGATTTTTGCGGCCCGGACTGAAAAAGCCCACAGCCTCCAGGGCGTTTCTGTATGCCCTGCACAAAAAACCCTTTGCCCCGCTGACCGACATGCACGGTGAAGAGCGGGCCTGCATCAACTGCGGCAAATGCCAAACGGTCTGCCCGGTGGATATCATGGTTCCCTTCGCCTACAAGTCCATTTACGCCGGGGAAATCGAAGACGCCCTTGCCCACGGCCTGCTCGACTGCGTGGTCTGCGGATTGTGCTCCTTTGTATGCCCTGCCAAGATCGAGCTGGCCGAAACATTTGAATCCACCCGGCACGCTTACCACCAGGATCGGATCTGACAGATGGGTCGACGAATCGGAAAAAGCCTGCAAGCACTGTTTGACCGGGGGCGCCCTTATTTTGAGGACAAGGGACGTCTTTCGCGCCTCAGGCCGTTTTATGAAGCCACGGAAACGTTTTTTCTCCATCCGGCCATCGCGCCGAAAAACAAACCGTTCGTCCGGGACAGCCTCGACCTGAAGCGCTACATGAGCATCGTTCTGATCGCGCTCATGCCGCCGCTTATTTTCGGAATATACAACACGGGGTTTCATGCGAGAAACGCCGCGGGCCTGTCTACGGATTTTGCAGCCATTTTCGCAGAAGGCCTCGCAATCGTCCTGCCGATCATTATCGTCAGCTATGCGGTCGGGCTGTTCTGGGAGGGGCTTTTTGCCGCCATTCGAAGACATCCCGTCAGCGAAGGCTTTCTTGTAACCGGACTGTTGTTTCCCCTCATCCTGCCGCCGACGATTCCGTTGTGGCAGGTGGCCGCAGGCATCACCTTTGGCGTGGTGATCGGCAAGGAGATCTTCGGCGGCACCGGACGGAATCTTTTCAACCCGGCGCTTACGGCCCGGGCCTTTGTTTTCTTCGCCTACCCGGTCCAGATGAGCGGTGATGAGGTGTGGATTGCGGTTCGCCAGTCTGTTGAGAACGGCCTCAATGCTATCAGCGGAGCCACCCCTTTAGCACTTGCGGCCCTTGCGGATCCAAAGGAGCGAATCGAGGCCGTGTTTGCGGATAACGGATATGCGTTTCAAACCCTTTTCTTCGGAAACCACACCGGCAGTATCGGGGAAACCTCGGCGCTATGCATTCTCGCCGGGGCGGTGATTCTTCTTATAACCGGCATCGCAAGCTACCGGATCATGGCAGGCGCTGTTCTGGGCGCCCTTGCCATGGGATTTGTCTTCAACGCACTATCTTCGCCCGACCTTCCGGCATGGTTTTCCGTAAACCCCGTATATCATCTGGTTACCGGCGGCTTTGCCTTCGGGGTCGTCTATATGGCAACCGACCCGGTCACCGCTCCGGGTACCGACAAATCCAAGTGGATATACGGTTTTCTGATCGGCGCCATCGCCGTGATGGTGAGGGTGGTGAATCCCGCGTTCCCGGAGGGGGTCATGCTGGCGATCCTGTTCATGAACATCTTTTCTCCCCTCCTGGAATACACGGAAACCCGCCTTCGGATACGAAGGAGAATTCCCAATGTCTGATATGGCCAAATCGATTGTATTTGCCGTTTTGATGTGCGCCGTGCTGGGGGTACTCCTGACGGGCGCCGCAACGGCACTGCAGCCGCTTCAGCAGAAAAACGTGGAAAATGACCGCAGAAAGAACATCCTTTTAGCGGTGGACATGGTCAGCCGGGATCAGCGCTACACGCACGAAGAAATTTCGGCCCTTTACGAGGAAAAAATCGAACGGTTCGGCGCCACGCAGACCGGTGAGATCGTTTCCGGAGACCGGATCGATGCGGATCCGGTTCTTCCCATCTATCTCTACATAGAAAACGATGAAATCAATGCCTACATAGTTCCCATAGACACCCCGGGCGTATGGGGTGAAATCAGCGGGTACCTGGCCATCGACGCCGACGGTTCCACCGTCAGGGGATTTACCATCACGAGACATTCGGAAACGCCCGGCCTGGGAGGCGAAATCGAACGGCAGTGGTTCCAGGAGAACTTCGAAGGAAAACGAATTGTTGACCGCCAGGGGACGTTCGTTTCGGTCCGGGTGGCCCGCGGAGACGTGGAGCGCCAGGTCGATGAGGAGGACCGGCCCCACTACGTGGACGGCATCTCCGGAGCAACGCTCACGGGCCAGAAACTGACCGAAGGGCTCGAGCAGATCCTCTACCGGTATGAGCCCGTATCCATCCGTTTCCGGGACAACCGGGCCGAACTGCCCGATGACCGGTAGCAGGCAACCCGACCAAAAAACGCCCGCGCCGGAAAAAAACCGGAAGCGGAAAACGAAACAGAAAGCAGGAAAAAGAACCATACGCCATGAAACTGACCCGGACCAAAACATTTAAAACGTTTGCAGGCCCGGCCTGGACGAACAACCCCATCAACGTGCAGATGCTCGGGATCTGCTCGGCGCTGGCAGTCACGATCCAGTTGAACACCGCGCTGGTGATGACGCTGGCCATGACATTTGTCATTACCATGGCAAGCCTTATCGTATCGGTGATGCGAAAAATCATCCCGGGCAATATCCGCATCATCGTGGAACTTGCGGTCATCGCCTCGCTCGTGGTCCTCACCGACGAGTTTTTGCGGGCCTACTACTACGAGATGAGCCGGATGCTCTCCATTTTTGTCGGACTGATCATCACCAACTGCATCATCCTGGGCAGAACCGAAGGTTTTGCCATGTCCAACACGCCGCACCTTGCGGTGATGGACGGACTGGGCAATGCAGCGGGCTACGGGAGCGTGCTGCTGTCGGTGGCTTTCATTCGTGAGCTCTTCGGATCGGGCAAGATTTTCGGCTATGACGTCATTCCGCAATCCTTCTACGATGCCGGATACGAGAATATGGGAATTATGCTGCTGGCTCCGGCCGCCTTTATTATCATCGGACTTATGGCATGGCTGCAGAAGTATCTTGCAGGCGTTGAGGATGAGGGGTAGCGGAAGGCGGAGAACGGTGGTCAGTAGGCAATGGTCGGTGGCCGGTAGATAGTGCCTGAATGAAAACCAGGATGTTTGGTAAAGGACGGTTAATATTTTAACCGATTGCCGGCAAAGACGGTTTTCGTTTAGACACACGGTATATAATACACAGCCAGACAAGGTAAATCGCCATGGTTGATTTGCTCAGCCTGTTTATGAATTCGGTTTTCGCAGGAAATATCCTGCTCGCCTATTTTCTGGGCATGTGCTCGTTCGTTGCCATCTCCAAAAATTTGAACACGGCTATCGGACTGGGTTTTGCCGTTATATTCGTACTCACCGTGACCGTACCGCTCAACTGGCTCATTTTCCACTTCCTGCTGGCCCCGGAAGCCCTTGCATGGGCGGGGTTGGAAGATGTAAACCTTAGCTTTTTGCGGTTGGTGGTATTCATTTGTGTGATTGCCGCCATGGTTCAGGGCATCGAGATGCTCATCGACCGGTTTTCGGCCTCCCTGTACGCGGGCCTGGGGATCTTTCTTCCCCTGATCGCCGTCAACTGCGCCATCCTGGGGGGATCGTTGTTCATGGTAGAGCGGGAATACACCTTCATTGAATCGGTGGTTTTCGGTTTCGGCGCCGGCGTGGGCTGGATGCTGGCCATCGTGGCCATGGCCGCGGCCCGCATCCGGATGCGCTATGCCGATCTCCCCTACGGGCTGAACGGTTTTGCCATCACTATGATCGTTACCGGTCTCATGGCAATGGGCTTCATGCTCTTTACAGGCATTTCACTGTAATTCAGGCAAACACGCTGCTGTTTTTTCGGGTTAAGACACCAGCAGCAACAGGGCGGTGACCGGTAGACAGGATTTGTACGATCGATTCCGGCGGGAAAAAGGAGGATATCCCAGACGTGATCTATATAACAAGCCTCGCAGTATTTACATCCATAATTCTGGTGCTGGTCTTGATGCTGTTGTTCATCGAGGCCAAAATCGTCAAAAAAGGCGACCGGACGATCGTAATCAACGAGGATGAGGACAGCGCCCTGGTGGTTCCCATGGGCACGAATCTTTTGAACGCGCTGGTCCGAAAAGAAATCTATCTTCCGTCCGCATGCGGGGGATCCGGTTCCTGCGGCCTGTGCACCTGCCGCGTGACCGAAGGCGGTGGGGATATCCTACCCACGGAACTTCCGCACCTGAGCAGACAGGACAAGGCCGAAAACATCCGCCTTTCCTGCCAGCTCAAGGTACGAAGCGATATGAAAATCGAAATACCGCCTGAAATATTCTCCATCAAAAAATACAACGGCGTTGTGGTTTCCAACCGGAACATCGGGGCCTATATCAAGGAATTGATCGTGGAAATCGACGAGCCGGTCGAATTCGAAGCCGGACAGTACATGCAGATCGACATTCCCGAATATGAACTGTCCTTTTCCGATTTTGACATCGATGACATCTTCAGGCCGGACTGGGAGCGGTTCAGCTTTTTCGAGCTCAACGCCGCCAATGACGAACCGGCCTACCGCGCGTACTCCCTGGCCAATGAACCGGCGGAAAACCAGCGGCTCATGTTCACCATCCGTATCGCAGCCCCGCCGCCGGACGCGAAAAACGCTCCGCCCGGTATCGGATCATCGTATCTGTTTGCGCTTAAACCGGACGATCCGGTGACGATGTCAGGACCGTTCGGCGATTTCAAGGTAACGCAAACCGACCGGGAAATGTGTTTCATCGGCGGAGGGGCCGGCATGGCCCCCCTCCGCAGCCAGATCCGGGACCAACTTCTGCGAGTGGAAACCAGCCGAAAAATGACGTATTGGTACGGGGCCCGAAGCCGCAAGGAGATGCTCTACGACAAGGAGCTGCGGGCGTTTGACGATAAAAATGAAAATTTTTCGTATTTCGTGGCGCTTTCCGAACCGCTCCCCGAAGACGACTGGGAGGGACTGACCGGCTTCATCCATCAGGCGGCTTACAACAACTACCTGGAGGACCACGACGATCCCTCTGAAATAGAGTATTACCTCTGCGGACCGCCCATCATGGTCGATGCGGTACGAAAAATGCTCGACAGCCTGGGCGTGGAGCCTGAGATGATTCAGTACGACGAGTTTTCATAGGGCTACATCCGCGCGATGATCCGGGTGGGCAGTATTTTCAGGATCCGGCCGATGATGTTCCAGGGAAAAACCGGAACGGTCGAGGATTTTGCCCTTTTTTCGATGAGCCGGGCAATAATGGCGGCTCCCTTTTGCACGTCGATGAGAAAGGGGCGACTGGGCAGCATGTCGTTTAAGGGCGTATCGATGTAGCCGGGATAGAGCACCGTGACATCGATATTTTTGCGGTAGAGTTCCGCCCGCATCGCCTCCATGTAAACGGCCAGGCCCGCCTTGGATGCGCAGTAGACCGAACTCTTGGGCATTCCGCGCCAGGCAACGACCGTTGAGATGCCCACGAGGTGACCTTTTCCCTGCGCCAGGAAATAGGCGGCCGCCGCATCCAGGGTGGCGATCGCACCGGTAAGATTGACGTCGATGGTCTTTCGCACCTTATCGAAATCTCCCCGGCCGATCCTTTCGCCCAGGGCCACCCCGGCGTTGGCAACAACGATATCGATCCCGCCGATGGCCCCGACCATTTCCTGAAACGCAGCGTACACATCATCAAAGTCCGTCACGTCCAGCTTTCGGACCGACACCTCCGCCCGGGGGGTGTCTGCCAGGATCGTCTCCCGGATTTCCTCCAGTGCTTCCATCCGCCGGGCGGCAAGGGCCAGGCGATATCCCCGGCGGCCCATTTCAAGGGCGAGCGCCCTGCCGATCCCCGAAGAGGCACCGGTAATAAAAACGCCTTTGCTCATCAGACCTCCCTGTATCCAGCAACACCCTGTTAACAGCAATACAATGATGCTTTATTGAAAAATCAATCGCTTTTACTTTACGCTGGTTGGCAAAAAAATGCAAATTGGACTTTTACGAAGCCGTCATCATTAATGGATTGAAAAAACGCTCTCACGGGGATACGATAGTGCCCGAACGAAAAACAGAATCTTTCGTCTTGAACTTTTAACAAAGCCGTCTGATTGCGACTTTTTGCGAGTGCATCAAATTTGAGCCGGACGCAGAGATTGTCGGGAAAGACGGTTTTCGTTCAGGCACCAGGGCACAATTGCCGTTGGCAAGCAGTGCAACGATGTGCCTGTAAACACGCCCGGACAGACTGGAGGTGAGGATGAATTATGATATCATCGGATTCGTAGCCATTATTGCGGATTGGAGCATCGCACTGCTTGAGCTTCTGGGTATCGCCGTCATTCTCCTGTTCGCGGTCCATGCCACTGCACACGCCCTATGGTTGCTTGCAACCAGCCGGAAAAAAATAGACTTTTTTCAATCCTACCGACTCCAGCTCGCCCGGGGCATTCTGCTGGGGCTCGAATTTCTCGTTGCCGCCGATATCATTAAGACCGTTGCAATCGAATTCACCTTTTCCAGCGTCGGCGTGCTTGCCGGCATCGTCCTTATCCGGACCTTTCTGAGCTTTGCCATTGAAATGGAAATGACAGGAAGATGGCCCTGGCAGGCCTCCCCGGACAATAATTCATCCGACATGAAACCATAACGCCTGCCATAACTGCCTGCACATGCAACCGCTAAAATGTAAATAGTGCCTGAACGAAAACCGTCTTTTTCGCCAATCTCTGTGTCCGGCTCAAATTTTAATCCTCAAAATACATCGAGTATTCCTGCGGTTAAAATTTTCGTCGTCCTTGACCTTCACGAAAAATCCTGGTTTTCGTTCGGCCACTAAATAAAATTTTTTATTTACAATCCCGCCATTGTACTTTATGTAAAACTATTTTTCATGCACCACTTCGCCTGCCGGATTGAATCGTTATTTTCGGTGAACCCTTTTTCTTGTTTTGATGGGAGAATTGCGAAAACGGCTGCATACTACATTGCTGCCATGCAGAAAACCAAGGAGGCTGTTTCATGTCGGTCATCAACAATGTTATCGAAAAAGTCAAATACATCGACCCGGAACAAAAGGAATTTCACCAGGCGGTCATCGAGGTCCTCGAAACCCTGGAGCCGACGGTCGAACGCCATCCAGAGTTCGTCAAGGCCGGGATCTATGAACGGATCGTCGAACCCGAACGGGTCGTCATGTTCCGCGTTCCGTGGGTCGATGATAATGACGAGGTACAGGTTAACCGGGGGTTCAGGGTGCAGTTCAACAACGCACTGGGGCCCTTCAAAGGCGGGATCCGGTTCCATCCGTCCGTCAACCTTGGCATTATCAAGTTTCTTGGTTTCGAGCAGATTTTCAAGAACTCCCTGACAACCCTTCCCATGGGAGGCGGCAAGGGCGGATCCGATTTCGACCCGGCCGGACGGAGCGACGCGGAGATCATGCGTTTCTGCCAAAGCTTCATGACCGAACTCTTCCGCCATATCTCGCCAGAGAGTGACGTCCCGGCTGGGGACATCGGGGTCGGACAACGGGAGATC
>SLPT01000110.1 GCA_007131845.1 Desulfobacteraceae bacterium
AGTTAATATTACAGATCAAATTCTGTATAGAAATAATTTATTAATCAGCATTAATAGCAAATTTGATCGCAAAAGACATAGAGAAAAAAAGGGTTTTTGGTATTCTTGGTTCCGCAACCCATCAATTTACTGCTTTTTTCATACCTAAGTCGTATTTTCATAAGTTGAGATGATTGCTAATATGTTTTTCATGGTGCAGGAATGCAATAAGACTCATCAAAAGGAATGCAGTGATTCAAAATGCAATCGTTTTTAAGCCGGCCCGGAAGCGGGCCCGATACCATCAACCAACAGGAGAAATAAGAAATGAAGGCATTCAGTAGAAGATTCACAGGCAGATTTCTTGCCGCATCTCTCGCCATTCTCATTTCCATGGCACTGATCGCATGCGAGCCCTCGGGTGTTGAAACATACGATATCGGCCGATTCGACTACAGCGAGTTCAGCCGGGATTCCGCCCGGGTGTTTTATCCATCCAATATTGGTGAATTAAGCGAGATCGGTGCCACCACCCTGACGTCGGGAATGGGCGGTACCAAGGAAAATATGTACTGGCTGGCCGAACCCCTTGCGGAAGCCGGCATGGTCGTTATTGCCGTCAGCGCAACCAATAACTCCACGGTGGGCGGATATGAAACAGCGCACAAAAGTGGCGTCGGCATCCTCATGGGGGAAAATGAAAACAGCAGCAGCCCGATCTACGGTAAAATCGGCCGTTACGGAACCATCGGTTACTCCAAGGGCGGCGGCGGATCCATCAATGCGGCCTCCGATCTGGGCGATCAGGTGCATACCTGCGTGGCTCTTGCGCCCTGGGGTCCTTCCCCCACCCGGAACCACAGCGCAGCTACTATGATTCTCACCGGTACATCGGATGCCATCGCTTCCGACTCCATTGGTGAGCGTGCCTACAGGGATCTGCCGGGCGGCATCCCCAAGCTGTATGCAGCCATGAGCCGTGAGGGCCATTTCTACTGGGCCAACCGCCGGAGCCTTGGAAGCGAGACGGATTTCATCCGTGCATGGCTCAAGTATTACCTTGAGGATAACGAAGAATATTATCCGGTATTCAGCCAGGGCGCTGGCAGCGGGATGACGAACTACCAGTTCGATCCGGCTGATGGCAGCACTCCGCCAAACGGGGGATGCGACTGATCCGTTGATTGGTTTGCATACGTTTCCTGATTAAATCAGGTTGCTTTTCTTAAAAAAAAAGCCCTTTCATTTTGAAGGGGCTTTTTTTACAATCTTTTTGCACATGAGACGCCATCAGTCGGCCATTCGACCAACCACTTTCTACATGGGTCCTTTGCATGCTTCGATACCTCGGCTTGACTTCCCGGTACCCCTTTTTACATACCGTCGGCGAGATTTATTATTACGGCATCATTGCTATCGCAGGCCTCATCTTTCTTTTTCTGGCGGCACGGAAGTGGGCGTCGCTTGGATACCCGAAAAAACGGGCCGTGACGTTTTCAGCAATTTTTATCGCAGCCGCAGGTCCGCTGGTTTACGTCGGATCCCGCGCAGTCGGCATGTTCTACAAGCCCATGAGCCAATGGAGTCTGGAACTGCTGGCAGAAAGCATCCTTCACGGATCGACCCACACCTTTCATGGGGCGCTGATATTGCCGACTGTCTTTATGGTAGTTCTTGCCCTCCTGTATCGGTTCCGAGCTTCCGAAATTCTTGATGCGGCTTTTCTCTACGTGCCCATTTTACATGCCTTCGGCCGATCGGCGTGCCTGATCGTCGGATGCTGCTGGGGGCGGTATGTGCATCTGAATTTCTTCGGGCTTTCCTTTGGCTTCCAGAATCCGGCCCCCCTGTGGGCCATACTGGTCAACGTGGGGATTTTTCTGGTGCTGCGGAAATTATACGGGCGCATCTATGCACCGCACCATGCGGAGGTAACGCTAAGCAATGGCGCTTCCAGGGGGGGTGGGTCCATTCGTAAGCGTTTCAGCGGCAGTGTTTTTGCATCCTACTGCATCCTTTACGCCCCTGCGCGCATCGTTTTCGAGGTATTCAGGACCGAGCGCAAAGTGTTTCACGGATTGACCCAGGCCCAGGTGACCATGGGGATAATATTGCTTATCGGGGTACTCGTGAAGCTGACGGTCGCATACCGCTGCTACCGGAACCGGCTCCACAGTGACGTCCAAAAGGATCCGGCGCTGATAAACCTGCTGTCCATGGTGGGTATGCTGGCATCACTGGTGTTTTTGAGTTTTGTAATATTTTATCTGACCCGTCAGCTCCGTGTCTGGCCCTGGCCCATACAGCCTGTGGTTTCCCTGGCCGATGCATACTTTCGCATTTTGTATTACCTTCCGATGATGCTGATTCCGGCGTACTGCCTGTACTGGCTGTATGCGCTGCGCGAGCCGATACGTCCCTGGTTTCAATGGCAGCAGTTTTCGTATATTATTCTAATCGGTCTTGGCATCAGCGCTTTTTACAGCTTCGACTTACTGGTGTTGCGGGATATCTCCATCAGGGGGGCGGCTTTCTGGCCGCCTGTCCTGGTGCTTGGCATCCTGAACGCCGTGGCTGAAGAAGTCATCTACCGCCTTGGGCTCTACCGGGTGATCCGGCGGTCCTCTTTTTCCCGTGTGACGGCCAATATCGTCCAGGCGCTGGTTTACTCCCTGATCCATTTCATGATTGCAGGCCCCATGTTTGGAATATATGCCTTTGTCTATGGACTGATCATGGGGCTGATCGTTATCCGAAGCAGAAGTCTGCTTCCTGCGATTCTCTGCCACTTTATCATCGACCTGGGTGCCATCGGGATGCCATTGCTGCGATACTGAAGCATTGTTGGGAGTTTCTTGCCTTGCCCCATGCAATAGTTGCGAATAATAAACGAATCACGGGAATCGATGCCCTGAGAGGGCTTGCGGTACTGTTGATGCTCACCCAGCATATCATTTACTGGGTGTGCTCAGAACTGAGCACGAGCCTTTCCGTGCAAGTGTTTGGAGCCCTTGGCGGCATTGCCGCGCCCCTGTTCATCGTCCTGGCAGGAACAGGGGCGGCGCTTGCTAAGAGGAACCGAACGGACATTGACCGCATGCTGGCAGGCCGGGGGATTGTCATTATCGGATACGGATACGTGCTCAACCTCCTGACGCCCAACTGGTTCGCCCCTGAATCCTGGTATGTTTTGCACATGATCGGCTTATCGCTTCTTCTGGCACCGGTTTTCCGGAAGCTGCCTGAAACAGTTGCCGGGGCGCTTCTGGTTGCCGTCATCATCATTACGGCGATGCTGCAAAGCCTGCTTGAAACGCCGTTGTTTCTCAACAACTGGCAAATGGCTTCGACTTCCCTGCCGGGTGGCACCCTGCGGCTGGTGCTCGTGGAAGGTTTTTTCCCCGTTTTTCCATGGATCGCATTTTTTCTGGCGGGTTTTTTGGCGGGCAGGCTGAATAAATTGGAAAAAACAGGGCAATGGGAAAAAACAGGGCAGGGGAAAGAAACGGGGCCGGAAAAGGAGAAAGAAATTGGGGGCCGGCCGCGGAGGCGGCAGGGACATCTGTGGAAAATGGCAGCGCTTTTTTTGGGTATTTCGATTACGCTCTCCGGAGTATATATAGCGGGTTTCGGGTTTGCGGCAAGCGACCCCTGGCTCCGTTTGTTCAGGCCCATCCCCAATTTTTATCCCGCACTGGCGCCGGTGACGTTTTTTCTGATCGCAGCGGCGCTCTTTCTTTTAAGCGTTTTTCTTTGGCTTCAGAAGCATCCGGAAGGCAGTGGCCCGCCCGGCCCGCGGAGTGCTTTTGGAGTAAGCCGTTTCATGGCCATTCTTGCATGCCCTGGCCGTTGCTCGCTGACGATCCTGATGGTTCATATCCCGCTGATCCGCGAGCCGGTGGTTCGCCTCGGCTATTGGCGAAGCCTGGACGTTTTTGAGACGCTGGTCCTTACGTTGTTTTTCCTGGTCGCTTTCTCGCTTGCTGCCGTATGGTGGCGGAAGATCGATTTCAGGTACGGAGCCGAATGGCTGCTTAGAAAAGCGTTTCCGTAGGGCGGCATTGGAATGGTTCTAATGCCGGAGCTGGGTGTTGACATGACGCTGGAGCAGGGATACCAGGTCGTCGCGCCCCGCTTCCCTGGCCCGCTGGAGTGCCAGCTCGGCTGTCTGCCTTGCCTCGTCGATCCGGTCCGCTGCGGTGTAGGCGATGGTGAGGGTCGCCAGTACGGACGGATTCCTGTGATCGGTCAGTCCGGATGCCGTTTCTGCGTGACGCACGGCTGCGGCAGGATCCCGAACCCCGGAATCCGGTGCAGTGGCCAGGATCCACGCAAGGGTATTCAATGCCGGAGTCATGCCCGGGTCCAGCCGGATGGCCTCCCGGAAATGCGCCGTCGCCTCGGCAAAACGCTCCTGGCGGGCCAGGATTTGTCCCGCGTAATAATGGGAGTCCGGAATGTCGGGGCTCACCCGGAGGGTTTCCCTGAAATAGATAAGGGCCTCATCGAGTCTGTTCAGCTGGAGATGGGCGAAGGCCATATTCCCCAAGGCCCTTACAAAGCGGGGACGAACCGAGAGGGCTTTTTCATAGTGGGAGATGGCGGCTGCCACATCGCCGGACTGATAGAGAAGAAATCCCAGGTCGTTGAGGCTCCTTGCATCTTTCGGATTCAAAGCCACGGCCTTTTTGTAATGGGCAATCGCCTTTTCGGTCTTCCCCCTGTCCGCCAGAAGAGACGCAAGGTACTGATGAGCCGGCGCCTTGTTCGTCATATCGGGCAGGCGGCGCTCGATGGAAGCGATCTGGATGCTCCGGAGCCGGTCGGCCATGGTTTTATCTCCGATGAGATGCAGATCCATGGGATTTTCTGCACAATAGGATGAAAGATCCGTTTCATATCGATCTCGCTGTCCGGAATCGGCTTCGGAGAGATCCACCATGCCGGAAAAGGGGGAGTGAACCGACAGGGCGTATCGGGCGAATTCGATCTGGCGGTCGATATCGCCGCGGATCGTGCCGGCGATGTCTTCGGTCTTTGCCGTGAGCCGGGATCGTTTTTCGATTTGCGCGAGCAGGGCCTGTTGGGTTTCCTCCCCGTGATACATGAGCCGGGGGGCGCTGTATTCGAGAAGGGGATGCACATCCGTGTTGACAGGGCCTTCACCGAAAAGCGCCTCCAGGTCTTCGGAGACGATCATCCGGGCGAGCAGTTCCGGGCGTGTCAGGTCGATATTTTCGGAAGCCTGTCCGTAGCGGAGATTTTTCCTGGCAAGATCCCAGTCGGTCCCGGCTTCACCTTTAAAACCGATAAAAAGAAAGTCCCTGGAAAGTCCGCCGGGTTCGCAGGATACCAGCATGGCGTCCGGAAACACCTCTGCGAAGGTCCGGCCGATCATCGCAAAGGTGGGCCAATCCATCTGGTAACAATGAAACCATTGCACGTAGATTCCGTTTTCGGTAAGCCGGTCACGCGCGGTTTCAAAAAACTCTTTGGTGAACAGGGCGGCCATGCCGGCCATCCAGGGGTTGGACGGTTCGGATATGATCGCATCGTAGCGGGTTCGCGTCAGCCCCAGGTGGGCCAGGGCGTCTTGTACAATGGCATGGGTGCGCGGGTCGTCCAGAACATTGTTGTTCCAGGGGGTGAAAAAACGGCTGGCTTCGAATACGCGGTCGTTGATATCGATGACATCCACCTGTTCAACCGGGTAGTGGAGGACTTCCCCGGCGGTAACCCCGCTGGCCAGACCCAATACCATGACGTTTTCCGGCGAGGAGGAAAACAGCATGGGAAAATGGGCCAAAAGGGTCTGGGTCTTCATGTCCCCCCTGGAGGAGGCGTCCATCTTGCCGCTGTTGGCCATGGAGAATTCCGCTTCGCCAAAAGGGCCCGGATATTTCAAAACCGTCGTAAACCCGCCGATGCCGTCCCCGTAGTATACCAATTCCCCCTTCTGCGCTGATGAAAGAATGGATGCGCCTGAAACGAGCGATTGCAGCCACCCCGTGCCACGGATCATTTCCTCTATGGCCTCGACTTCATCGAACCGGTGATACTTGCCGGTAGCCAGGTTGTGCCGGTCCCACGAAGGGTAAGCGATGCACAAAAGTGCCGTTGCGATTGCGAGCAGCCCTGCTGCTGCGGTTCTGCGCGGCAGGGCCATTGTCCTGAGATCAAGCACTGCGACCCCCACGCCAAGGGCGACCAGGGCTTGCAGGCCGATAACGATCCGAAGACCGTATTCCGTACCGGCCAGGGGTATGAGGACAATACCGGCGATAAATGCTCCGGCAACGGCGCCGATGGTGTTGAAGGCATAGATCACGCCGATGGACCGGCCTAAAACGGCTATAGAGCGGGTATGGATTTTGGCCACCAGGGGAAATGCGGCCCCGAAGAAAAAGGTAGGCAGCACCATGAAGCCGAAGATCACCATGGCTTTTGTAAGGGATAACAGGACGAAGTGATCGCTTGCGGCATATATCAGCTTGGCAAAGAAAAGCTGGCTGTTGCCGAATATCTGGCTGACGCCAAGTGCGAAAAAGGCTGCTGCGATCTGGGTTGCGATCAGGAGAGCCGGCAGATTGCGAACCCGGTCCGCAATCCGGCCGAAAACCATGTTGCCCAGTGCCAGGCCCACGATAAAGGTAACCAGCACGATGGTAAAGGAATAGGTCGTGGGCCCGACCACCAGCCCCAGAAGCCGTGTCCAGAGCACCTCACAGGCCATGGCTGTAAATCCCGATACCATGAAAAGGATCAGTGCGCCCCGGATCACTCCCGGTGAATAGATTGCCGGTGAAGGCCCGGTATCTGATGCGGTGGGGTTTTTCTCCGGTTTGCCGGGTGACGGCAATGTTGCAGCAGGCGCCGGTGCCGGGACGATCAGGCAGAGCAGGCCGATGGCTCCGTTGACGGCAACCGCTGCCAGCATGGTCCCCCAGACGCCCAGATACTGAATCATCCAGAAACCGCACACCAAAGCGCCCATTGCCGCGCCAAACGTGTTGAGTCCGTAAAGCCTTCCTGCTCGCGTTCCCAGGCGGGAGAGGCTTCCGACATAGAACCGGCAGAGAATCGGCAGGTTGGCTCCCATACAGAGGGTTGGAAAGGCCAGGATCACTATTGCCCCGGCAAAGATAAACAGGTTGTAGAGGACGGTATGTTCGTAAAACCGGTTGTACAGGGGCTCATAGAAATAACCGGATGCCATGAGCAGAAAAGGGACGGCAAGCGCATAGACGGCTGTCGCCGCTTCCAGAATGCCGTATACCCGAATGAGCCGGATGCCCTCGAACCGGTGGGCCAGACGGCCGGCAACGTATCCGCCGATTCCGAGGCCGCCCATGAAAACCACGAGAATCGCAGCGACGGCAACGGGGGCTCCGCCGATAATCCGGGATATCAACCGCATCCAGACAATCTGGTAGACCAGTGCGGTCATGCCGGAAAGAAAGAAGAAGACAAGAATCCATCTTGCCAGCCGGTCGGCCGAAGGGTGGGACGGTAGGTTATTGTTCATCCTGTTTTATCCATACAAAAAGGGTTTCTGATGCGTCTTGCAGGACAATGCCCCAAAGGAAGGATTGCCCGGTATCCGGCTGTCATGGTCGGATACCGGGCATGAAGAAAGAATCTGATACGGAAGAGTGACAACGCGGCCGGTGATACGGGTATTGATAAGCCCCGGAAAAAGGAAAGCAATGAAAAGACAATCAGCTATGATTGTGATTTATGATAGCGGATTTCAAGCATTTTGCATCCATACGGAACCGTGTAAGGTCCATGGGGCATTCCGGGGGGACGGCAGGCGTAATAACCGGGCAGATAGGTTTCGTTTTTTTCCTTGTCATGCAGGGCCCCTTTGAGGATAAAGA
>SLPT01000384.1 GCA_007131845.1 Desulfobacteraceae bacterium
ATCCATAGACATTTGCTACCAGGTGAACAGGCCCACCACCGCGCCGGTCATGCACGATCCCAGCGTGCCGGCACTGATGGATCGGAGCCCGAACGAGACGATCTCATCGCGCCGGCTTGGGGCGATTCCGCCCAGACCGCCGATCATGATACCCAGGCTTCCCGGGTTTGCAAAACCGCACAGGGCATAGGACATGATCAGGAGGCTTTTCGGATCGAGCGTTCCTTCCGGCAGTCCGCTCAGGCGGACGTAAGCGATCAGTTCATTCAAGATGGTCTTTGTGCCGAGCAACGAACCCGCAGCCGGGGCCTGCTCCCATGGTACCCCCATCAGCCAGACCACCGGGGCCATCAGCCATCCCAGCATTCGCTGAAGCGACAAGGCCTCCCCGCCCATATCCGGCAGGAGACCGAGTGCCAGATCCACCAGGTGCACAATCGCCACCAGGACAATGATCATGCCGATGATGTTGAGCAGAAGCTGCATTCCGGAGATCGTTCCCCGGGTCAGGGCATCCATGGCGCTGGTGGCCGGATCGGTCGTATCCAGCCGGGCGGAAGCGGGTCGCTCCGTTTCCGGCACGATGATCTTGGATATAACGACGGCCGCCGGAACACTGATGATGGAGGCCGTCAGAATATGGGCCATGATATCGGGGATCGTATCCCGCAGGATGCTCGCATACAGGACCATAACCGTGCCGGCAATGGTGGCCATGCCCGTGGTCATGAGGGTAAACAGCTCGCTTCGGGTCATCTTTTCAATGTAGGGCCGAATCAGAAGGGGGGATTCCACCATGCCGACGAAGATGTTGGCGGATACCCCCAGACCCTCGGCGCCACCCAGGCGCATCCCTCGTTCCAGAACCCATGAAAAGGCGCCCACGATCTTTGGCAGAATCTTCCAGTAGAACAATACCGCCGAAAGGGCGGAAACCACCAGCACCAGTGGAAGCGCCTGAAAAGCCAGGATAAAGGTGGCCGAAGGATCGGTCACCTCGAAGGGCGTGTCACCCCCTCCGACATAACCGAATACGAAGGATGTGCCCTCCCGCGTTGATTCTTCCAGTGCGAGAACCGCACGGTTTACCTGCATGAAAAGATTCGTGAAAAGCGGCAGCTTCAGCAGAACAATTGCGATCAGCACCTGTGACGCCACGCCGTAGAAAGCAAGTTTGACCGGAAACTTTCTCCGGTTATCACTCAGAAGCCAGGCGAAAAGGATGAAGGCCAGAATACCGGCAATGCCCTGGAATATCATGTATTCCTCCATGGTGTACTGCCCGTGGCACAATTACAGCGCGTGGAAAATTCGTTTTTCCAATTAAACGCGCCTTTGCGCCCTCCTATCACGAACGTGTGGTTCCTGTCTACCGCTGTTCCCCCGGAACCCCTGTATCCTCGCTTACCCCGGCCCGCGGCAGTAATACGAACACGAGAAATACCAGAATCCCCATGCCGACGGACGTCATTGCCAGGGCTGCAACATAGGCGCCCTTGTAAGCAGTGACTTCAGGGAAGCCCGCCAACTGCATCAAATCCACTATGGGACCGGCGATCAGGGTTCCGGCAACCCCCCAGGAGAGAAACAGGGTGGCATTGAAATAACCAAAAAGCCGACCCCGGCTCTGCGGGGGAATCAGGATGGATGCCAGGGCGTACGACGAGGCCAGGATAATCACTTCCGCGGCCCCCCGGAAAAAGGAGGCCAGGTAAATCATCCACAAATCCGCAGCAAGAATGAACAACACCAGGTACAACAACGCAGCGGCGGCCCCGATGCAAACTGTGCGTCCATTGCCCACGGCCCGGCCGATTTTGCCCGCAAGTAAACCAAAGAGAATAATGGAAAGGGACTCCATATTGAAAATGTAGCTGAGCACGCGACTGGAGACGCCGAACCCGGACTCCAGAAACAAGTACTGGGATTGGATAACCATGACGCAGTTCCGGCCGAAGTTGACAAACACCATGGCCGCCAGGAACACCGCGTACAGGCGGATGGAGGTACGCAGGCATTGCGCGTCGCAGGATCCTTCAACGGCCTGGCCTCCCCGGACCCCGCCTTCGGGAAGATAATACACCGGGATCATGGAAATCAGCATCACGCCGACGGAAACAAAAAAAAGGGTGCCTGATGCGAATCCCCAGCCGTCATACATTCTACCCAACCCGTCGTATAGAAGCCCCCCGATCCAGATGCCGCCCAGCCGGCCCACACCGCCGAAACTGGTCAAAACCCCCATAACGGCGCTTCGATCCCGCTGCGGATAGAGATCCGATATGAGCGCACTCCACCCGATATTGCTCATGGACCAGAGGATTTCCACGATGGAAAGCCCGATAATAATGACATACCCTGCCATTGCCGGGCTGTCGACCCACACGTGGGCGGCCCAGACGAGAACCATGCCGATGCCGCCGGAGAGTTCCCCCCAAAGGATCAGTGTACGCCGAATCTGCCGCCGGTCGGAAATCCGCCCCCAGATAAAGGTCTGGGAGAGGATGTTGAGCAACATGGGAAGCGTTGCAAACAACGTGGTTTCGGTTACGGAAAGTCCGAGATGATACCGGAGGTAAATGGAAAGATAGGCGTAAAACAGCCCGCGGCGGAACATGGCAAGCGCCTGAAAGGAGCTGACGCCCATGAAGACGGAGCGGGGCCATTGCGGGAAATTGTCCAGTGATTGCTGATGGGTTGTGGTCTGTGTCATGGACAATATGAATAAATGATGGAATGGTCAGATAAACATCGAGACCCGGCAGTCCGGCCAGCAGTACATCGTTTTCATGTTCTTCCGGACCAGTCCCCGGATGGGCCCGTCCTGGGAGATGACAAAGCCGATGCTATCAGGGCATTTTCCGATGAAATCGATCATGGAGTTGTGCCGGGTTCCCAGCATCTGGTGTTCAAAAATCGTTTCCCCCCCGTTGAAGCCATCGGGTCCTTCATACACCTTTCCTTTCCACCGGGGCGCCTTCAGGGTCACGCCAAAGGAGAGAATGTCGAACGTTCCGCTTATCAGTAACGCCCCGTCCACAGCGACAAGCTGGGACAGGACCTGGAGGCGCTCCGATAATTTCCGGTTAAAACTCATCCGTTTCATGACCGGATCACAGGAATACCCCCCCGCGGAATTCAACTCGGATACCGACTCCCTGATTAATTCATGAATCTTCAGGTTCTCACGGAACGAATATTTTGCAGTGAAATAATCGCGATAGGCATCGATCTTTTGCTGGGGAATGATCAGTACCGCTCCCCCGTGGCTGCGGGTGGATATCTCCGACAGAAGATAGTCCAGGCTGTGAATGAAAACCTTCCGGTACGCCCGGTCGGCTGCCATCGATTCATTATCCCGCTTGATCTTGTTGAACAAAAATCCGCCCATGGCCTTTGAGTAAAAGGGGGACGGCGTCGCCTTGACGAATTTACCGGCTGCAAAACGGCCTAGCTGGGTATCTCCCCGGGAGATGATCAGCGACCCGGGGGTTACGGAGGTTACCATGAACACATCCGGCCGGCGGTATATCTCGCCGTCCATTACCTCGGGAATATCCTCGAAATAGTTGGGAAGGGCGTTGAAAAACATCACACCCCAGATTTCATAGCGTTTTTTGCTCTCATCGATGGGTGCGACCACAAACGATGTGAACCGGGGATCAAACGCCATGGCGACCTTGGAAAGGCTGTCGACGGTGAGCGGCAGGCTGTGCTCGAACGTCATGATCAACTGCTTCCGGTTCGGGTCGGCCGCCGCCCGTGCCGCCCGTTTCTTGCCCATTAAGACGAGGCTGAAGGTTACGGGCCGGTCCTCCTCCTTTTTCAGGCTGGCCAGGAACGCGGTTTCCACGAGGAATTCTACATCTTCGGGTGAAAAGGGAGATGCTCGTCCCCCGGCTTCCGGGATGCCGCAGCCGGCATCCACGGAGACCTCACCCGGGCCGGGAACCCAGGAATCCAGTATCTTCTGGATAATTGTTTTATCGAACATGGTGTGCTATAGGTTTCCTTGCTGAAGTTGCATACGAATAAATTATGATTATAACCATAAAGTACGCGAAGAAAAAGAAATAAAACCAGTATAGGAGAAAATCCGTATGATCGAAAGACTTTCGGGAATACTGGCCACTGCCTGGATAATAACACTGTTTTTCGTGTCTTTTGCCAATGCGGAAAAACCGGATGTATTCGTCAGCATCGTCCCGCAGCAGTATTTCATTGAAAAAATCGCCGGCGAACACGTTCGCGTTCACGTGATGGTCTCTCCTGGTGCCAGCCCCCATACCTATGAGCCCAAACCCGGCCAGATGCGGACGCTGGCAGGCGCTGTGGCCTATTTCTCCATCGGCGTGACCTTCGAAGACGCATGGCTGGATAAAATCCGATCCGCCAGCCCGGATATGAAAATAATCCATACCGATCGGGGTATCAAAAAAAGAGAAATCAACGAGGGACATGGCAACAGCCATGGTCACAGCCATGGTCACGGGCATGCAGACCCTCATATCTGGCTGTCCCCCCCCTTGGTGATGCTCCAGGCCAGAAATATTCTTGAGGGCCTGATTATGATCGACCCGGACAACCGGGAGGAATACCAGGCCAACTACCAAACGTTCATCCGGGAGATTGCCGAACTCGACGTTTTCCTCCAGAACCGGCTTACACCGGGCACCCGGTTCATGGTACACCACCCGTCGTGGGGCTATTTCGCCGATGCCTACGGGCTCTTGCAGATCCCCATCGAGGTGGAGGGCAAGGCTCCCAAGGCCAGGCAGATGCAGGAAGTCATCCGTCACGCCCGGGAGCAATCCATCGACAGCATCCTGGTCCAGCCCCAGTTTTCCACACGGGATGCAGAGACCATCGCCCGGGAAATTGACGGAAAAACAATGATTGCCGATCCGCTGGCGGCGAATTGGGCGGAAAATCTCAAGGCCGTGGCAGAACTGTTGGAAACAAGGTGAAACAGTGACCAATGAAAACCCCATCATCAGGGTCGAAAACCTCTATTTTTCCTACAACCGGGAGCCCGCGCTGGCAGACGTTTCCTTCCGCGTCGAGGAAAAAGACTTTCTGGCCATCATCGGCCCCAACGGAGGGGGCAAATCCACACTGGTCAAGCTCATTTTAGGCCTTCTCGAGCCGGACAGCGGAACGATCCGGATCCATGGAAAACCCCCGTCGAAGACAGCCCACTGCTTCGGGTACGTTCCCCAGGACGTCAATATCAACATCGATTTTCCCATCACGGTCCTTGACGTGGTCCTGATGGGGCGTCTCCGGCAGGGCGGCAGATTCTCCATGAACCGGAAAGACCGGCACAAGGCCCTGGAAGTCATGGAAACCTTAGGAATCCGAGGATATGCCGAAAGAAAAATCAAGGACCTGTCCGCCGGACAGCGGGAAAGGGTGTTCATTGCCCGTGCGCTTGCCGCCAACCCCGAAATTCTGATTCTTGACGAGCCGACCGCCAGCGTGGACACGGAAGGAAAGACAGAACTCTACCACCTGCTCCGGGAACTCAACGAGACCAAGACCGTCATCGTGGTCAGCCATGATCTGATGATTGTTTCCAGCTACGTGAAAAGTGTCGCATGCGTCAACCAGACGGTCCACTACCATCCCAACAATGAGATCACCGGGGCCATGATCGAAATGGGCTACCAGTGCCCGGTGGAACTGATCGCCCACGGGCAGCCGCACCGGATACTCAAGACCCACGAGGATTTTTAACGTGATCGAGGCGCTCCAGTTCGAATTCATGAGAAACGCCGTTGCGGCAGCTCTTTTGGCAAGTCTCCTGTGCGGCATCATTGGATCGTTCGTGGTGGTCAACCGGTTGGTTTTTCTTGCAGGCGGCATTGCGCATGCTGCCTACGGCGGCATCGGGATCGCCTTTTTCTTTGGCATCCCCTATATGTACGGCACCATCGGCGTTGCACTCACCGCAGCCATTCTCATGACTGCGGTGGCGATCAAGGCGAAAAACCGCTCCGATACATTCATCGGCGTCCTGTGGGCTGTGGGCATGGCAACCGGCGTTATTCTGCTGGATTTTACCCCGGGATACCACACCGATCTCATGAGTTACCTGTTCGGCAGCATCCTGGCCGTTCCGACGGCCGACATCGTCTGGATGTGCGCCCTGGGTGCGGCGACCCTGGTTTTAACCCTTCTTTTCTACCGGGACATCCTGGCCATCTCCTATGATGCCGAATTCGCAAGGCTCCGGGGGGTACCGGTAAACACGGTTTATTTCCTGTTCATTGTTCTCGTAGCGGTCTCCATTGTGTTTATCATCCGGGTGGCAGGGTTGATCCTGGTCATTGCCCTGTTGACCATTCCGCCCTATATTGCGGAGAAATACGCCCGATCGCTTATGACGATGATGATACTGGCCGTGATCCTGGCCGTGGTATTCAACCTGACCGGCCTGTGGCTTTCCTACAACCACGACCTGACCTCCGGAGCCACTATCATCCTGGTGGCGGCGGCCGGATTCTTTCTGTCGTTTCTTCTGGATTTCGTCCTTTTTACCTTCCGGAAAAATCATTCGCACAAAAACGGTATCCCCCCGGAAAAAGCTTGAAACAAGTTAAAACCGGGTTATATTGAAACCATGATAACAGCAGACAAAAAACAGTCCCCGTTTCACCGTATACCCCGTTTCTTTGCGGCATGTCTTTTCATCGCCGCGATTTTTCATTCCGGGTGCGCCGCGCGCTTTGAAGGCGATACGGAACATATCCCCGTCAGCCCCATTGATTTTTACAGGGGGCCCCTGAACCATCTGGAAGCCGTCCGGGAAGGGACCTGCCCCATGCATCCCTCCTGTTCCGCCTATGCAAAGGAAGTATATGAGAAACACGGCCCGGTCACAGGGTCTGTCATGACATTCGACCGGCTTATCCGGTGCGGCCGGGACGAAACGTCCCATGCCCGCGAAATTTACATTCAGGGCAGAGGCCGCTACCATGACCCGGTCCGATACAATGATTTCTGGTGGTATGAAAAAGGAGACGGGCAATGATCAAGAAAAGCTTCAGCAAAACCGGCCGTCACTGCCGGGTGACCTTCAAGATTCCTGCAGGAAGGGCTGCCGAAACAGCGATTGTTTGCGGTGATTTCAACAATTGGGATACCCATACCCGAGCCATGACCCGCACGCAGGCCGGGACGTTTTACACCACGTACTCGCTTCCTGCCGGCCAAACCTTTCGGTTCCGTTACCTGGTGGACGGCTGTCGCTGGGAAAACGACGATCAGGCCGACGGCTACCAACCCAACGCCTTCGGCACGACAGATTGTGTGATTTCCACGTGCCGGGGAGAATAAGCGGATAAGCCAGGCACCCTGAAAACTCGCTCCACTCGGACATTCAGGGTGCCTGGCTTGTCTTCGCCCCGAGCTGGCACGCCCCCTCCCAATGTTGACGGCTTTGAAAAAAGCCCAATCTCTGCGTTGCGCGCAATCCCTCAGAATTTCACGTACGCAAAGTACGCTGCATTCTTCGTGATTGCGCGCGCCTTGATCTTGGCCTTTTTACAAAGCCGTCCGAGACTTTTTTCGAGGCTGGTATTGCTGCTTGCAGGGGTTCCCGTTTAACCGCTACCTCGGAAGAAAATAACTATTTTGCGATTTCCCGCCCGAAAACCCATCGGATCATTTTATAGCCTTGGGTAACATTCGGGTATATGATGCGCTGAATTACCGCCCGATATACCTAAAAACAAATATATCCCCGGGATGCGATGTATAAAATGACCAATTTATAAGGGGTGGGGGGTGATGGGGGATGCCACGAAGGCAACATTGGGAGGGTTTGG